>NZ_JAUETR010000002.1:1500000-1655289 GCF_032484785.1 Bradyrhizobium sp. SZCCHNS1050
ATCGAGCCGTAAGGGATCACCTCGTCGGTCACCTCGCCGAGGCCGTAGCGTGCGATCTGCGCCCGTACCGACGCCGCGTTCTTGTAGGCCTGCGGCAGCTCCGACAAATCAGGCTTGCCGCAATAGAACCGCGCATCGATGCCCTCGGGCATCTCCGGGCGATGCGCGCGCAAAAACGCCTTCCGACCGAGATTGCGGCCAGCGCCGTGCGGCGCGAAGCCGAGCGCATCCTTGTTGTCGCGATGCTTCAGGATCAGCACCGGCTCGGCCATGTTGAGCGGCACGATCGTGCGTCCGTCATCGTCAGCCGAGAAGCCGGACCAGTTCGGCGTCGCCCCCTTGCCGTGGTAGAACAGGCCGTCGCTCTTCTGGAAGACGAAGTTGTGCTCGTTCCAGAACCGGTCGGCGACGGCGTTGCCGAGCTTCGCCGCAGCGAGATCGTGAATCGCGTGGTGATTGGCCCTGGTCCACAGCCGCGCGACCTGCAACGCCTCCCAATAGGCGCGGCCGTCGTCGCTCGACGCCTTGATCCAGGCGCTGTGCTCCGGGACCTTCGGCGCATGGATCGCGGTGTGCCGCTTCGCCACCGCCATGCCGCGCTTGTAGAGCTGTGCGCCGAAGCCGCGCGAGCCGTGATGCGTCACCAGCGCCGCCTGCCCGGTCGACCTGAGATGGCCGACATAGGCGAAGTGGTTGCCGTCGCCCTGCGTGGCGAAGTGGCCGATCGCGAAGCGCTCGAGCCCCTTCAGGAAGGGATTGGCCTCGAACCCTGCCATCACCTCGTCGGGCGGCTGATGCAGCCGGTCGCGTCCGCCGGGACCGAAATGGGTCACGGCGTGAACCGCATCGAGAATGCGCTTGGGATCGTCCTTGCGCGCGAACACCGTCACCGCCACCGAGCAGCAAATGTCGGAGGAATGGAAGCCCGGATGGATCGCGTCCTCACAGGCGACCACGCCGCCGACCGGGATGGTGCCGAGCGCCGTTCCCGACGGACAGGCGTCCGGCATCACGGCGCCGGCTACGATGGTCGGCACCCGCATCAACGCATCCATGTGCTGGGTCACCGCCGCGACATTGGCGCGCTCCAGCTCGTTGTCGGCCTCGATCAGCATCGCGAACGGCACGCCGTTGGTGCGCATCAGCGTCTCCGCCGGCTGCAGTTCCTGCAGCGCGGCGAAGATCGCGTCATCATCGGCGCCATCGGCCCGCATCGCATTGGCCGTCGCCAGTCCCTCCTTGAACCAGCGACCGGGCTTGAAGCCCCAGGCGATCAGGGTGTTTCCGTCGATCATCTTGCTACTCTCACATGTCCAGCCGGAGCTTTGTCGTGCCCCGATCCACCTGCGTTCACCTCGCGGGATGCCGCCCGTGGGCGGCTCCCTCCACTGGTCGACGACGTCACGTTCGTACGAACGCAGCGCCGATGAGCCGACGGCTCCGTCCGCGAGGGCGCAGGCGGGAGCGACATCCGGGGGGGGCTCACGAGCTTCGCCGGAGAACCCGCATGTCGCTGACGCTCGTGCGGGCTAAACGTTCCGCCGATACATCACGTCGGTCCGCAGCACGTATTTGCGGCCCTTCGTCACGGGATCACCACGATGCATGATCGGGTGCTGGAACAGCAGCGCCATGCCCCTCTCCGGCGTGATGAGCAAAGGACCGTCCGGCATCCGACCTGTGTCGTCGCAAAACGACGTTCTGCCACCCTCGAAGTCATCGTTGAGATAGACCATGAAGGTGAACTGGCTGCGCTCGCCATTGTCGCGCTCGAAATGACCGTCGCGATGCCAGTCGAACTTTTGTCCGACGTCGTAGCGATAAAGTCGCAACCGTTCGTTCAGCCCGACCGGCGTCCAGCGATGCTGAAACGAGGGCGCCAGATGCACGGCGAGCCGCTCGTAGAGCTCTCGTGCACGATCGGCATCGTCAACGATCACGCGGTCGTTGTTGCGATGATCCTTCACGCCGCGAGGCGCAAACAAAGTCGCCGCCTCGAACCCCATCGATTCACCCATGCGAATGTATTCCTCGCACTCAGCAGCGCCGAAGAAATTCGAGATCGTCTCGATGTTGTCGGCTCGCCAGGTGATATCAGTCATCGCTCGCTCCTCCATGAGATTGGAAGCCGCCCGTGGGCGGCCTCTCTTATCGGTCACGCCGCATCCGGCGCCTTCAGCCGGACCAACCGCGTCAGCAGCGCATCGAGGCCGGCGCCGTCGCCGGCATGCAGGTCGATGCGGCCGACCTTCTCGACCAGGCGCTCCAGCGACTCCAGCTCCTTGAGCCGCAGCAGCAGCGGGTTCTCCTCCATCAGCCTGGCGGTGTTCAGGAGCGAGCGCGTCGCCGCGGTCTCCTCCTGGCGACGGATCAGGTTGGCCTTGGCCAGCCGCTCCGCCTCCACCACCTTGTTGACGAGCTCGCGGATCTCGCCGGGCAGGATCACGTCCTTCACGCCGAGCTCCGTCACCTCCACGCCCGAGCCGCCGAGCCGCGCGCGCACGTAGTCGCGCAGCTCGGCATCGAGCGAGGCCTTGGCGGCCAGCACCTCGTCGAGCGTGCGTGACGCCACCGCCTCGCGGATCGCGAACTGCACCAGCCGGTACAGCCACGCATCCACATCGGGCGTGGTCGCGACAGCCGCCTCCGCGTCGGCAATCCGCCGGAACGCCGTGAGCGTCACCCGCAGCGCGATGCGATCCTTGGTCAGCATCTCCTGCGCGGTGATCTCCAGCACCGTGGGCCGCATATCCAGGCGCTTGACCTCGATCTTGCGGCCGACCGCCCAGAAGGCGTGCCGGCCCGGCGCCAGCCGCTCCGTCAGCTTGCCGTCGACATGGAGCAGACCGGCCTCGTGGTTCTCGACCACGACCTCGGTCACAACGCTCGGCCGGTTACGCTCGATCATCGCCAGATGCCGCGCGCTCACACGCACGTCGCTTGCGATGTCGATGCGCTCGACCTCGACCTGCGTCGCCACCTTCCAGTAGACACGTGTCTGCCACGGCGTGAGCAGATGCGTCGGCCGGCCGTCGAGGCTGACGATCGCGATCTCGTTCGCGCCGGTCTCCACGGCCTCGAAGAGTTCGGCGGCGAGATCGGGCCGCGCGGCCTTCAGCACCGCGTAGCGCTCGGCCGGGTATTCGGCCCTGACCACGTCGTACACTTGCACCATCAGCCGGTGCAGCGGATCGAGCAGCGCATGACGGCCAGGACCGAGCACGCGCACGAGCTGGCCGTCACGCCACACCAGCGCCCGCTCGCCATCCTCCACCGTCACGGTCTTCGTCACCAGATGCCAAGTCACAACACACTCCCACAGCTTGCGTCCGGCCCATCGGCCGAAACGCGATTCATTGATCAAAGGACGTGAGGACCGGACGACGCTTCCTGCGTGAACCGAGCGGACCGAGGCTTGAGCATCTGACGATGCCGGGCGCACGCGCGCGGTCACACGAGCTATCAGCCCGAGCGTCCTTGCGCAGCCTTCCCGGCATCTTCAGACGCGGTATCCACCGCGGCACAGAGCCGGTTCTGCAGTGTCTTGATCTGGTCGAAATGCCCTAGAACTTTCTTCTTGGGCAAAACGGCCGGACCGCGACTGAAGCGCGCGTCCGGTCCTCGTCAGAGGCGATTAGCTTTTCAGGCTAAACCGAAGCGCTGGAGCGGGAGTCGAACCCGCGACCCGATGATTCACAGTCATCTGCTCTACCTAACTGAGCTATCCTTTGGTGGTGTCGATCGGAATCGAACCGATGCCTTCGGGCCTTCAACCCGACGCTCTCCATGAGCTACAGACTCCTTGTTCTTTGCGACGACGGAACACGGGACCGGACACCGGCCGCGCCAGTCGGGATTTCAGCGAGCCCGAACCAAAGTCATCACGAAGGACCGTGCTACTACACACAATCAACGGCACGCGCAAGACGTAGACATCGATTATTTTCGAACGATCTCATTCCGTAACTAATCGTCTACATATCGATCTACTCATAACGACGTCGCTCGCATGCAAATGCGGGCGACGCAATTTCGTAGCCCGGATGTCGCTTACGCCGAGGCCCGTTGGACCTCGGCGCACGCTCATCTGGGCCACCTCTCCTCACCGCTCCAGCTCCACGTCCCAATAGAGATAATCCTGCCACGTCTCGTGCAGGAATCTCGGCGGAAACAGGCGCTGCGCGGCCATCAGCTCGTGCCGCGTCGGCTCGAAGGGCGGCCGTCGCGGCTTGAGATAGCGCCGGTCCTTGCGCGCGTTGCATGGACTGCAAGCGGCGACGATGTTGGTCCACGACGTCTCGCCGCCATCGGCCCGCGGTACCACGTGGTCGAACGTCAACTCGCCGTGCAGATAGCGGCCGCCGCAATACTGACATTCGAAGCGATCGCGCAGGAACACGTTGAACCGCGTGAAAGGCACGCGCATCGCGGGCCTGACGTAGTTGCGCAGCGCGATCACCGCCGGCAGCCGCATGGTGACGCTCGGGCTACGAACGACCCGGTCGTATTCCGCGACGACGACGTGAGAGCCGCTGACGACTACCCTGATCGCATCCTCCCAGCTGACCACTGACAGCGGGAAGTAGCTCAGCGGCTGGAAGTCGGCGTTGAGAACCAGCGCCGGATTTGTTGCTGACATCGTCGACCTCCTCTCTTCGCTTCAACCGCCTGGTCGTTCTGGCGCCCATGGCGGGAATCGAACCCGCCTTCCCGGATCGACGGTCCGGTCCCTTCGCCAGATGGGGACATGGGCCTCATGGTCTACCCGGCGCACCGCTCGACGCTCGCCGGCCATCGCGCCCGCCGTCCACCGCGTGCGGATGAAACGCGTCCGGATCGGTGCGATTGAGGTAGTCGAGATAGAGCTGCCGCGCGCGCGCCTCGGTCACGCCTCGGCACGTCATGACGATGCGCACGAAAGCTGCTGCCACCGGTGAATCCAGTGCGCGCGCAATGTCGCAAGTCTCGGGATCTTCGCCTGACGTCCGGGTCATCCAACCCTCCGCTTGGTGCGCGGAGGGTGCAGTCCCGCCGCTGTTATGCTCTTGCTGAAATCTGGAGCCCCGGTCGGGCCAGGATTTTCACGAGATCGCTTGGACCCTGACAGGCGACGCGCAGACCCGACCAATCGCTCGACCGATTAAAGGGTCGTTCGTTGGTGGCGGCGTTCGCGAGATGTGAGCGTAGGCTCAACACGGTCGTAGTCCTCAAGAGCGCGCCGGTGATGATCGGCGGCCGATTGCGATGGGGCAGAGCTATGCGCAGAATTTTCCGAAACCGTCAAGACCAAAGCGTGAAGCGATGACGTTGCCGGCTTCCGCAATGCGACGGATCTGCAACAGCCGGACTGCTCGTCGGGCAAATCAGTTGCGCATTTTCGCGCACGACAAGAGCACTGTCGCCCGCTCGAACGATCGAAGACGCGCGCGCGCGAAGGCTGATTTGTTGAGCCGGGTCAATCAGATCGCCCCGCTCGCCTCCTGTGCCCCGCATTTTCTTGTTTCCAAAAATCGGAAATCATGCATTCTATGCCGGTCCCGCCCTCATGAGAGGGGCGCTTCGCGATCGTCATGAACGTGGAGGGCGGGATGCGGTGGGCGCGTCGGGTTGCAGCGTGATCTGATCATGCGGACGAACGATCCGGCGCGCACGGCGAAGTCGTGATGTCCTGACACCCCGATGCTGGTGTCAAGGTCGAGGGAGACGAATGCTCCGACCGATGGTGGCCAGAAAGCCCGGCGCACCAGGGAGACCACGTATAAGCCGTAGGTCCATCGCGCGGGGAATGCCGGATGATGCGGCTGAACCTGTGGTGACTGCCGCCTGCTTTCTTTGTTGCAGGCGGGCCATGGGTGAGGCCCTCACCCGGCATTCCCCGCGCCCTCTCCTGATTTTCGAGGGCGACGTCGCTGGCAAGCCTCGGGCGTCGTTCGCCGCGAGAATGCGATGTCGTGTCCAGGAGTGTTCGAGCTGTGTATCCGTTTTCCCTTCTTTCCGTGCGATCGCATGAAGCGGTCGCCCGGAGCGACGCCGATCCCGAAGCCGCATCAGAAATCGTGCGCTCGTGACTGCACGGCAGCCGGCGGATTCTCGATCTTGTAGCTCTAAAAGTGCGTGCTCTTGGAGATTGGGAGATCGGACGAGCGCTGCAAGTGAATGCGCCCTCTCCCACAAGGGGAGAGGGCGCTGTATCGCGCAGCGTAGTAGTTAGCGATATAGCACTCGTGCGACGGGAATCACGGCGCACCTTTGCACGCCCTACAGTTCGGAACTACTGCTGAGTGTGTGAGGGCGACCATGCAGATCCCACCTCAACGCCTCCCGTCCGGCTCACTCGATGCGGGCGAGCACGGCGAGCTTGCGGATGCCCTTGTTCTTGTAGGCATCGAGGAACGCATAGTAGTCGCGGAACGAGACGCAGCCGTTGGAGTCGCCGTTCGGGCCGAGCATGAAGGTGTGCGCGAGCAGGCCGTTGCGACCGTGGATGGCGTCCTCGCCGCCGATCGGGTTGAGCCGCAGCGCCGGCACGCCATGGAACAGCGCCTCGCGCGGCTTCAGCTCGTAGATGTGCGGCGGGGTGACGCCGCGCATCTTGATCTTCTCCGAGCTCGGCTTGTCGAGGTTGTCGCCGAGGCCGGAATGCGCCTCGAGCTTGGTGCCGTCGGGCAGATACACCGCCTTGGCCGAGATGTCGTACACGGCCGTGCTCAAATCGTACGGCGGCCGGCCGCCGCGGGTCGGATCCTTGGCGATGCTGGCAGTGATGTTGGAATCAGCCGAGGCATAGGCCAGGAGCCCGCCATCCTGGTTCTCCGGCTTGCCCCAGAGCTTTTCCTGGATCGAGTGGCGCTCACCCGCGATCGACAGCACCGCCGCCTTGGCACGCTCGGTCATCGCGCGCAGCGAGAAGCCGCTGCTCTTCGGCGCATTGGCCTCGGCAGCCTGCGCCGGCGTCGCGGGCTGCGCGGCCGGCCTGGTGTTGGCGAGCGCCAACTGCATCGGCGGCCGGGCATCCTTCTTCGACGCCTCGGCGACCTTCGCAGGCTCGGCCGGCTTGGCCTCGGCCGACTTGGTCTCGATCTGCCTGGTCTCGATCTGCTTGGGCGCGGCTTCGGCGAGCTTGGGCAGCGGCGGCGCGCCGTTCGCGGCGTTGGAGGCGACGCCCTGCGGCACGGCCGCGCCGAAGCGGTCGTTGAACATCTGCGGCGTGATGGCGGCGGCCGTGGTGACGGGCGGAGATTCCGGGAATGCCGAGAAGGCCTCACCCACAGCATCGGAGGCGCTGCGCGTCGCAAGCCGCGGCGCCGGGCGCACGACGGGCTCATCCTGCTCGATGCTGCCCAGGGTCGGATAAGCGTCGGCCGCGATGATCTTGGTATAGACCGTTACGGCGCAGCCCCCGATCAGGCATGCGATTGCCGCGCCACCGATCAATTTGTGAGAGAACGCGATCAGGGAGGACTTCCTGCGATTTCGTGCGGCCAACGCAGCTCGACTGTTACTCATTCACTCACGCCCGAACGAATACTCGACAACTCTCGCTCGATGCGCCACGGACACCCGCTTTGCATCTCGCAGAAGCACAGAGCTTCATTAAGGCGACTTTTAGTTAAATGCTGATTAAGTTTTGGCGGATTAGAGGCGGGTTAACCATCAGGGCCTGTTTTGCCGGCAAACAGGGCAGAAACAGGGCAAAACTGCAGCCGGAGGCAATATTGCCGTACCGGAAAAATCGGGAGAGGCAGCATCCGTCGGTCGCGCCGATCCGTAAAACAGCGCACGCCGCGTTAACGATTGGGCCGGGGCGGCGGCGAGCGATCGATGATCTCTCGTATGCGTGCGCTGACGAGGTAAAGGCCACAGGTCTCGCCAGTCGAAAGCCCCTGCTCCGGCAGGCCGGGTGCGCGACAAGCGCATCCGTAGCAACCCGGAGTTACAGGCGCTGTGGCCGCTGGCGACAGTATGGTACGGGACGATTCTCTGCGACACGCCGTCGGCGAATCGTACCGCGTCCGCTCCCGGCCAAGACGACACGAGAGGACCTCTCCATGCAGATCCCCGGCCGGAAGCTGGCCTTCGTGCTGGCCTCGACCAATCAAGGTACGATGATCGTCAACCGGCTCGACTATCGCATGATCGACGCCAACCGCGGCTACGGCGTCGGCTTCCAGATCCTCAACACCGGCGCCTTCGATCCGGGAGAGGTGCAGCTGGCCGTCCGCCTGCTCGGCGTGCGCCGCAGGCACCATGGGGACGGCGCGGTCGCGATCGACTGCGGCGCCAATATCGGCGTCCACACGATCGAATGGGCGAAGGCGATGACCGGCTGGGGATCCGTGCTCTCGATCGAGGCGCAGGAGCGGATCTACTACGCGCTCGCCGGCAATATCGCGATCAACAACTGCTTCAACGCGATTGCGATCCATGCCGCGGTATCCTCCGAGCGCGGCGTGCTCAACATCCCGAGCCCGAACTATCTGACCCCGTCGAGCTTCGGCAGCCTCGAGCTGCGCCAGCGTCCCAACACCGAGTTCATTGGCCAGGCCATCGACTATGAGAACGACACGGTCGAGGTGCGCAAGCTTCCGCTGGACGATTTCAACCTGCCGCGTTGCGACCTGATCAAGCTCGACGTCGAGGGCATGGAGCTCGAGGCGCTCGAAGGTGCGGCGGCGACGATCGAACGCTGCACGCCGATCATGCTGGTCGAGAAGATCAAGACCGATGCCGACCAGTTGCGGCAATGGTTCGATCGCCGCGGCTACAAGACCATCGACGCCGACATCAACATGGTCGCGATCCACGGCGGGGACAAGGCGCTGGCGGACATCATTCCGCAGCAGGCCTGAGGCGCGTGTCAGCGCTGCAGCTCCGGCGGCGGCGTGCGGTCGAGGAGATCGCCCTTCGGCTCGCTGAGCGCGTAGAAGGCGTAGGTCTCGATGGTCAAGGACCCGCGCTTGCGCGCGGCCTCGCCGACCTTCTCGATGCGGCCGAACGTGTTGCTGACGTAGACCCGCGTCGCGATCTGGGCCTCGTCGACGAACAGCTGCGTGCCCGCGAGCTTGGCCGGATCCGGCTCCGGGAAATTGGCCCAGCGGATGCGCTGGATCGGCTGCAGCACGCAGGTCCCCGGCGGCAGATAGAACGACAGCCAGGCGGTGGTGCCATAATCCATCGCCAGCACGCAGGACGCGTCGGCGCGCACCCGCGCCGCCTCGATCTCGGCAGCCAGCGGCCGCCAGCCGACGCCGACGCTGCGCACCGTGGCATCGCGCCGGTAGCCGGACAGCAGGCCCGTGTTGGCCTGCACGATCAGCGCGACGAACATCACGACGCCGACGGGCACGGCCCAGCGCAGACAGAAGGTCGCGGTGCGCTGCTCGCGCGCCGACCAGGCGACGAGATGGGCCGCCGCCGCGGCAGCCACCACGAACGCCGGATAGACCGGCGCGAACCAGTTGGCCTCGACCCGGGCATGCAGCGAATGCCAGACGAAATAGGCGACGATGACCCAGACCATCGCCTCGATCAGGACGCGCGCCGCCGCATCCCCTGCCCTGCGCCGGGCCAGGCCGTAGAGGCCCATCAGGCCGAGGATGAACACCAGCGGCGTCGCAAAGGCGAACTGCGTCGGGATGATCTCGGCGATGTAGACAGGCCTGACCGCCTCGACCCTGGCACGGCCGAGCTGCTTGATGAACGACACCCATTGGTGATCGGCATTCCACAGGATCACCGGCGCGAACAGCGCGAATGCCACGAGGCCGCCGAGATAGGGCCAGGGCGAGGCCAGCCAATGGCGCAGTTTCGGCACGGCGACGAGCCAGATCAGGATCGCCGCGCCGAAGAACATCGCGGTGTATTTCGACAGCAGCGCCGCACCGACGGCTGCGCCGACCGCGAGCCACCACGCGCCTCTCCCCGTCTCCAGCACCTTGGCGCAGAAGAAAAGCACGAAGCTGGAGGCGACCAGCAGCGGCGCGTCGGGGGTCACGATCAGCGTGCCGACCGCCGCCATCAGCGTGACGTTGAGCAGCAGCGCCGCGGTCGCCGCCACGCGCACGCCGCCGAACAGGATCTCGGCGGAGCGATAGACCGCATAGCTCATCGGCAGGCCGAGCAGGATCGAGACGAGGCGCACGCCGAGCTCGCTGTCGCCGGCGATCAAGGTGCCCAGCCGGATCACGACCGCAACCATCGGCGGGTGGTCGTAATAGCCGCCCGCGAGATGCTTCGACCACATCCAGTAATAGGCTTCGTCGAAGGTGATCGACGTGACCGCGGCCGCGATCAGCCTGACAACGACGAGGCCCGCGATGGTCAGCCAGACATTGCGGACCAGCCGGGCGTCGTCGGCACCTGCCGCAGATGTCATCGCTTGCGCCAGACGAACAATCCGGAGATCGCGTAATTCCAGACCACGCCCATCAGCGCGCCGGCGGCGCCCGCCAGCCACCAGATCGGCTCCTGGTCATAGACCGAGAAGGCGACGCCGACATTGGCCAGCAGGCCGACCGAGCAGACCAGATAGAAGACGAGCAGGCCACGCAGGATGGCAAAGCCCTTCAGCCGCTGGTCGCGATAGGTGAGGAAGTTGTTGAGGATGAAGTTCGAGGTCATCGCGACGAAGGCGCCGAGCGCCTGCGACTCCGCGAACGGAAGGTCGAACAAATTGAGACCGAGGAACAGCGTGGCGAGATGGACCACCAGGCCGGTGCCGCCGACCATCGCGAACAACAGGAAGCGCAGCGACACCACGTCGTTGGTCATCTTGGCCAGCACGAGGCCGAGGAAGTCGAGCGCGACCATCGAGTCGAGCTTGCTCTCGCCGTGCAGGCGCGAGCCGAACGTATAGGGCACCTCGACCGTCTTCAGACCACCCTCGGCGCTGGCGATGATGTCGAGCAGGATCTTGAAGCCCTGCGTGGAGAGCTTCGGCGCGATCGCCTCGAAGCGGTCGCGGCGGATCATGAAGAAGCCGCTCATGGGATCGTTGACCTCGACCTTGAGCGCGCGGCGCGCGATCTCGGTGGCGAAGGCGCTGGCCCCCGCCCGCTTGCTGTCGAAGCTCGCGGCGCTGCCGCCCTCGATGTAGCGGCTGCCGACGACGAGCTCGGCCGCACCGCTCTGCAGCAGCGACAGCATCTTCGGCAGCTGGGTCTCGTCATGCTGCAGATCGGCGTCGATCACGGCGGCAAAGGGCGCGCTGGCGGCCAGGATGCCCTCGATGCAGGCGCCGGACAGGCCGCGCCGGCCGACTCGGCGGACGCAGCGGACGCGTTTGTCGCTGCGCGACAATTCGCGCACCACCTGCCAGGTGCCGTCCGGGGAGTTGTCGTCGACGAACACCACCTCCCACGGCACATCCTTGAACGCCGCCTCCAGCCGCCGGTACAGCGTGGTGACATTGTCGCGCTCGTTGAAGGTCGGCACGACCACCGAAACGATCGGAATATCAGCGGTTTGCGGCGGCGCGGGCATGGCCGGTCGGAGGACATCGTTCATGGTGCGGATGCGTATATCTGCCGCGTTCCACACTGCCAAGCGCAACGGCTGAAGGAAGGCGCAAAAAGCCCGGACTGTGGTGCCGGCGTGCACCGCTGCCGAACGGGCGGCCCAAAATGCCAACGACCACAAACAAAGGGCGCGCGTACATCCGGCGCAACCGCTCTGCCGTGGTCGTCTCGGTGCCGGAGCCGTTACAGCTCGACGTCACCGTCCCGACCAAAATGGGGTACCTCGGCAGGATTGCAAGGGGTCCCTGGCCGGCCTAGTTCGGAACCTCCCGGACCACGGGTCCGCGTACGGCCGGAGCCACCGGAACCGTCTGCACCGGCGTGGGCGGCACCTCGACCTTGGCCGGCTGCATCTGACGGGCCATCGGCCCGACGGGAACATAGTAGAAGGCTGCCGCAAGCACGACAGCGGCGACGATTGCCCCCAGCAGGCCGCCGACCGATTCCGCTCTCATTGTCATATCTCCCCTTCCCGGCCCCGGCCCTGGATACACGAGGCTCCGGAGCACGGGAAGAGCGACGGCGCGACCGCGCCGAACTGGTCAGAACCGGCCCGGTTGACTATCGTCTCCCCTACCGCAACACCCTCGGCAATCAGCATCGGAATTGGTCCGTGAGCAAAGCCCCCGCACGCGCCTCGCAATCCAAGAGCCACATCTACATCGGCATCGGCGGCTGGACCTTCGCGCCGTGGCGCGGTGTGTTCTATCCGGACAAGCTGCCGCAATCGAAGGAACTCGAATACGCCGCCTCGAAGCTGACCTCGATCGAGATCAACGGCACCTATTATGGCTCGCAGAAGCCGGAGAGCTTCCGCAAATGGGCGCGCGAGGTGCCGGACGGTTTCATCTTCTCGCTGAAGGGGCCACGCTTCGCGACCAACCGCCGCGTGCTCGCCGAGGCCGGTGATTCCGTGAAGCGCTTTTACGACACCGGCGTGCTCGAGCTCGGCGACCGGCTCGGGCCGGTGCTGTGGCAGTTCGCGCCGACCAAGAAGTTCGACGAGGCCGATTTCGGCAAGTTCCTCGAGCTGTTGCCGCGCGAGCTCGACGGCCGCAAGCTGCGTCACGTCGTCGAGGTCCGCCATGACAGTTTCTGCGTCCCCAGCTTCGTCGCGCTGCTGCGCGAGTTTGCAACGCCGGTCGTGTTCGCCGAGCACGGCAAATATCCGGCGATCGCCGATGTCGTGGGTGATTTCGTCTATGCCCGGCTGCAGAAGGGCAATGACGAGCTTGCGACCTGCTATCCGCCGAAGCAGCTCGACGCCTGGGCGAAGCGATTGCAACTGTGGGCTGGCGGCGGCGAACCGAACGATCTGCCACGGGTTGACGACAAGCCGGCGAAGAAGATGCCGCGCGATGTGTTCGCCTATGTCATCCACGAGGGCAAGGTGCGCGCGCCAGCCGGCGCGATGGAGCTCATCGAGCGCGTGAGCTGACGCAGGAGGCGCATGATGGCCAAGAGCAAGACCCTGTTCACCATCGGCTACGAGCACACGCCGGCCAAAGCCGTCCTCGACGAGCTGCAATCGGCCGGCGTCAAGCTGCTGGTCGACGTCCGCGCGGTGGCGGCCTCGCGCCGGCCGGGCTTCTCCAAGAGCCAGCTCGCCGCAGGGCTCGACGAGCGCGGCATCGGCTATGTGCACCTGCGCGGGCTCGGCACGCCGAAGGAAGGCCGCGAGGCGGCCCGCAGCGGCCACTACGACACGCTGCACAAGATCTACAGCGCGCATCTGAAGACGCCGCAGGCGAAGGAGCAGATGGACGAGCTGGCCTCGCTCGTGAAGAGCGCCGGTCCCGTCTGCCTGCTCTGCTACGAGCGCGACCACGCTCATTGCCACCGGCAATGGATCGCCGAGATCATCGAGGAGCGCGACCATGTCCGAGTCGAGAATCTGATCGCGCCGCAGGTCTGACGTTTCACTCCGCCGCGCAGGTGAAGGATGACGCCTGCTCGACGTCGCCGCCGACATATTTGGCGAATTTCGGCCACGGGCACAGCGGCCGCGTCCGCTGCGGGCTCCATGTCGATGGGAGCTCCTTGTTGGCCGCATTGACCGAGGCCGTGATCGCCTCCGGCGCCTTGCCCTTCTCGACCCAGTCCATCAGCGCGCCCAGCGCATCGAACTTCTCCAGCGTGACGCCGCCGCCGCAATGGGTCTCGCCGGGCAGCGCAAACAGCCGCGCGAAACCGTCGGCCTTGCCCTGGACGTTGGCGTTGAGCTTCTCATACCAGCGGATCGTGTCGTTGATTGAGAACACCGGATCAGCCTGGCCGTGGTAGATCAGCATCTTGCGGGCACCGTTCTGGAACGCCGGCAAGGTTGGGTTATCGACCGCGGGCGGGGCCATGAAGTCCATCGCCGACTCCGTGAAGGGGCCTTCCTTGGCGTAGATCTTCGGCGCGTCCTTGTCGAAGTCGTAGGTCTGCAGCTTCTCGACGAGCTTGTCGGGCGAGCCTTCGATCTCGACCGGCGGCGTCGAGAAGATGTAGTTGAGCGAGGCGCCGCCCATGGTGGCAATGATCGGAAGGTTGTTCCACGGCGCCACCGGGCTTTCGACCTTCCAGGCACGCCAGTTGCCGGTGCCGACGCCACCATCCACCGGCCAGTCGGAATACAGCGGCTCGCCCTTGGAATTGTGCGGGCCCGCGAAGACTTTCTTCAAGGCATCGACCTTGGCGGCCGGCAGACAGGCTTCGGTTGCCCCAGCGGCGCAGCGCAGGCTGTCGAAATCGAACGCCTTCTGGCAGGCTTTCAGGTTGGCCGTGAGGCCGTCCTTGGCGCCGTCGAGCCCGTCGCAGACCTCCGTGATCTTGGAAGCGATCAGCTTGGCATCCTCCCGCGTGATCGACTTGCGGATGTCGACGTCGGCCTTGGTCAGCGCCTGCACGTCCCAGGCGTGCTGCACGGCAGCGCGCGGCAGGTTGAAGCCGGGATTGCCGACCAGGAAGCCGTCATACTGCTCGGGCATGCGCTCGGCAGCCACCATGGTGTGGCGGCCGCCATTGGAACAGCCGGCGATGTAGGAATAGTCCGGCTTCCTGCCGTAATGCGCCGAGATGATCGCCTTCGCGATCGGCGCCAGCGTGATGTCGGCCGAATAGCCATAGTCGCGGCGCGCCTGCGGATCGAGCCCGAAGGCTGAGCCGGACGCAAGCCCGCGCGGCTTGTTGGCGGGATCGCTGCCGGAGTGGCCGCTGTCCGACGACAGCACGGCAAAGCCGCGGGCGAGCGGCGTCACACCGCCACCGACGAGACCGTCGGCCTTGTCGCCGAGCGCCGGCACCACCAGGCCGTCATTACCGCCATTGACCTGATGCAGGAAGCGGCCGTTCCAGGTCTCCGGCAGCCTGATCTCGAACTGGATCGCATAGGCATGGCCATCGACGCCGGTGCGCTCATTGACCTTGCCGGAGAGAATGCAATGCCGCGGCAGCCCGTCGGCGGCCTCCTGCAGCTTCGATCCCGTCAAGGTCAGCCCGGGGACCTTCAACGCCTCGGCCGTCACCTTGCTGCAGGCAACATCCTCAGCCCGCACCGCCTCCATCCCGGTTACGCACAAGATCCCTGCTGCGGCCAAAAACGACGCCCCGGTTCGGATCATGCATTCCCCCTGATGATGCTTCTCGTTGGGGGCAGTTAAACGCGGAGGCCAGCCAATGTAAATCTCCGACATCGCGCGCCGTATCGCCTGCGTCAGTGCAATTGCCAGATCTCGAACGGCCGGTCGTAGCCGCGCACCGACACCGCGCCGTGGAAGACGGCGTCGCGCGCCCCGTCGCCGGCCGCCCGCCGCACCTCGCTCGAGATCAGGAGCTGCGAATCGAACTCCTTGTTCAGCGCCTCGAGCCGCGAGGCGAAATTCACGGTGTCACCGATGACGGTATACTCTTTGCGCCGCGGCGAGCCGATGCTGCCGGCGACCACCTCGCCCAGATGTATGCCGATCCCGATCCTGAGCTGCCAGGACGACGATGCGTTGACCCGCTCCATCGCTGCCACCATCTCGCGCGCAGCCATGACCGCCTGCACGGCGGCATCGCGCGCCTCGAACGGCGCGCCGAACAGCGCCAGAAAACCATCGCCGAGGAATTTGTTGACGATGCCGCCATGACGCTCGAGGATCTCCACCAGCACCGCGAACGCTCCGTCGAGACGATCGACAACCTGCTGCGGCGTCTTCGACCGAGCCGCCGCGGTGAAGCCGCGGAAGTCGACGAACATCACCGCGACCTCGTGGATGTCGCGCGCCTCTGCCGTCCCCTCCTTCATCAGGCGCTCGACGACCTGGGGCGAGACGTGCTGGCCAAACAAATCCGTGACGCGGTCGCGCGCCGACGCGGCCTCGATGCTCGCCGCGAACTGGCGTCGCAGCTGCACGCTGACGGCACCGGCGAGCATCCCGCACAACAGGATGATGAAGCTGCGCTCACCGTGATAGTAGACCTCCGGATTCTGGCTGAGATCGATCGAAGGCCGGTCGAACAGCGCCACCACCAGCAGCTCCACCGCGGCAACCAGACCGGTGAAGCTCGACAGCCAGAAATCGAGACGAAGCGTCGAGAGAACGATGAAGATGAAATAGACCAGCGGCGCGCCGAAGCCCAGCGCCTTGTCGTGGCCGATGCCCTCGATCTGCAGGATGAGGACGAACGTTGGCAGCGAGGTCTCGACCAGGGCGCTGACATAGCGCCAGATCACCGGCACGTCCCGGCCGTGGCGGATGTCCGCCTTGATCCTGAACAGGATGAGAGTCTCGAAGCTGATGAATGCGACGATGATCGCGTAGACGTAGAGGACCCCGATCCGGCTCGGCCAGATCCACTCCGAGATCCTGGGCTCGAAGATTTCGACCAGCACCGATATCACGAGAAACAGAGCCGCAGTGGCGATCAGCGCCCTCACCCGCAGCAGCTCGGTGTTCAACGTCTGGCGCATCAGCGCCTGGTCGAACTCGGCCGGCGCTTCGTTCGCCTGTCCTGCTCCTCCCACGATCTGCATCTTGCCTCAGCCGTTCCTGCTCCCGGCCGCCATTGTGCCTCAATCGAGGGTGCGGCGGAAGCGTAGGACGGCGACCGTCATGGCGAACAGCATGAGGCCGAACAGGGCGATCGTATCATGCTGCAGGTTCTGGAGCGTCGAGCCCTTCAGCATGATGGCGCGGACGATGCGCAGATAGTGCGTCAGCGGCAGGCATTCACCGAGCACTTGCGCCCATTGCGGCATGCCAAGAAAGGGAAACATGAATCCGGACAACAGGATGCTCGGCAGGAAGAACATCATCGAGAGCTGCATTGCCTGCAGCTGGTTCTGCGCCAGGGTCGAGAAGGTGTAGCCGATCGAGAGGTTGGTCGCGATGAACAGAGTCGACAGCAGCGCCAACAGCAGCAGGTTGCCCATGATCGGAACGCCGAACAGCAGGACGCCGATGCCGATGATGATCGTCGCCTGCAGGAAGCCGACCATCACATAGGGGATGATCTTGCCGAGCATGACCTCGACCGGCTTGATCGGCATCGACAGCAGGCTCTCCATCGTGCCGCGCTCGATCTCGCGCGTCACCGAGAGCGCGGTGAAGATCAGCATGGTCATGGTCAGGATGGTGCCGACGAGGCCCGGCACGATGTTGAGCCGCGACGAGGCCGCCGGGTTGTAGCGCGCGTGGGCCCGGATCTCGAACGGCGTCGTGACGGGATTGCCGGTGTACAGATCGTGCGCCAGCGCGGTCTGCACGATCATGCCGAGCGAGGACAGCGCCGATGACGCCGCGACCGGATCGGTCGCGTCGGCCGCAACGAGCAGGGCCGGCCGGTCGCCGCGGCGGACCGCGCGCTCGAAGCCGCGCGGGATCTCGACGCCGAACAGGACCTTGCCGGACAGCAGGAGATCGTCGAACTCGGCGACGCTGCTGACCTCCTGGGTGAAGCGGAAATACGCGGTGTTCTCCATCGCCTTCAGGATCGAGCGGCCGAGATCGCTGTCCTCCTGCAGCAGCACCGCCGCCGGCAGATGATGCGGCGTGGTGTTGATCGCGTAGCCGAACAGCATCAGTTGCATCACCGGGATCATCACGATCATCGCAAACGAGACCCGGTCGCGCTTGAGCTGGATGAACTCCTTGACCAGCATCGCGTAGGTGCGCCGCCAGAAGCCGAAGCGCGGCTCGGAAGACGCGTGATGGACGGCTGCGTCGCTCATTGGAAATTGTCCCGTGAACGGTTCATCAGGTCGATGAAGACGTCCTCGAGCGAGGGCGCGGCGGGCTGCCAGTGCAGATCAGCCTTGTCGCGCCAGGGCGCGATCGCAGCGTCCAGCGCGTCGCGGTCGCGGCCGGACACGTGCAGGCTGGTGCCGAACGGCGCCACCATGTCGACCCCCGGCTTGCCGGTGAGGTCCGCCGCGAGCTCGCGCAGATCGTCGCCGCTCACCGTATACGTGGTGAGCGCCGATTGCGCGATCACCTCCGAGACGGTGCCGTGCACCAGCAGATGACCATAGGCGATATAGGCGATCTCGTGACAGCGCTCGGCCTCGTCCATGTAGTGGGTCGAGACCAGCACGGTCAGCCCTTCGCCGGCGAGCGCATGGATCTCGTTCCAGAAGTCGCGCCGCGCCTTGGGATCGACGCCGGCGGTGGGCTCGTCGAGCAGCAGCAGTTGCGGATTCGGCAGGGTGCAGGCCCCGAGCGCCAGCCGCTGCTTCCAGCCGCCCGACAACTCGCCGGCGAGCTGCCGCTCGCGGCCGGCAAGCCCGAGCCGCTGCACCATGTCGCGCGCGGCCCGGCGCGGATCGGACATGCCATAGAGGCGCGCCACGAATTCGAGGTTCTCCCGCACCGAGAGGTCCTGATAGAGGCTGAAGCGCTGCGTCATGTAGCCCACCCGGCGCTTGATCTTGTCGGCGTCGCGACGGATGTCGAAACCGAGGCAGGTGCCCTCGCCGCCGTCGGGTGTCAGCAGGCCGCACAGCATCCGGATGGTCGTGGTCTTGCCCGAGCCGTTCGGGCCGAGAAAGCCGTAGATCGAGCCGCGCTTCACCTGCATCGACAGATCATGCACGACCTCGCGGCCGTCGAAGGACTTGGTCAATCCCTGGACGTCGATCGCGATCTCGGCGGGACCCGTTCCGTTCATTGCTTGTCCGCCACCGGGGTCTTCGGATCAGGCGTCCTGGAATGCGGATAGATGCTCACCGGCTGGCCGACGCGCAGCGCATCCGGCCGCGACGGCCGCGCCTGGATCAGATAGACGAGCTTGTTGCGCTCATCGAGGCTGTAGATCACCGGCGGCGTGTATTCCGCCGAGGTCGCGAGGAAATAGATTCTGGCCGTCAGATCATCAGCACAGTTGTCGCAGGTGACGCGGACCTCGTCACCGATCGCGAGCTTCGGCAGATCAGGCTCGGGCACGTAGAAGCGCAGCTTCATGTTGCCCGGCGGCATGATCGACAGCACTGGCCGTTGCGCCGCGACCATCTCGCCCTCGCGGAAGTAGATCTGCTGGATAGTGCCCGCGACCGGTGCCACGCCCTTGCGCCGTGCCAGCCGCGTCTGCGAGGTCACGAGATGGGCCTCGGCGACGCGCAGCGCCGAAACGGCGGAGTCGAGCGTCGCCTGTGTCCCCGCGCCCGTCTTGCTCAGGGCCGCGGCGCGGTCATAGGTCTGCTGCGCGTTGGCCAGCGTCGCCTTGGTCTGGTTGAGATCGGCCTGCTGCAGATCGTCGTCGACCGAATAGAGCGGATCGCCGACCTTGACCACGTCGCCCTCATGCACGTTCAGCTTCGTGATCCGACCCGCTTCGTCCGGGCTGACGAAGATCATGTCGGCCTCGACCCAGCCTTGATAGCCGGGATCGCGCGTCTCCTTGCAGGCGTTGAACGTGAAGGCCGTGACCAGCACGGCGAGGCAATGCAGCAGGCTCATGTCGGCCTCCTCGTGCCAAAGATCAGATCGAGATGGGTCTGCAGCATCGCTTCGGCGTCGAGCGGCGCATGTCGCTCGAACAGGCTCTTCCACAGCACCGCGACCATCATTGGCGCGATCATCAATTGCGGGTGTTGCACCAGCTTGGGCTCGCGGATCTCGCCGCGCGTGATCGCCAACTGGATCAGCGCGCGCATGGCCGCGAGACCGCGGGAGACGACCTCGCGATAATAGAAATCGGCAATGGCCGGAAAGCGCGGCCCTTCCGCGATGATGAGCCGGACGAGATCGGCCCGCCGGGTGCCGGCGACCTCCTGCAGGAACATGCGCGCCAACGCCTCGACCATGTCGCGCACCGAGCCGCCGGCAGGCGGCGGTGCGGCAAGACGGCCGACGAAGGGCACGATCGCGGTCCGGATCAATTCCTCGAACATCGATTCCTTGTCCTTGAAGTGCAGATAGATCGTCCCCTTGGCGACCCCGGCCCGCTTGGCGACGTCGTCCAGCCGGGTCGCCGCGAAGCCTCGGGCGATGAACTCGTCCATCGCCGCCTGCACGATCGCCGCGCGGCGCTCGGCGGAGCGATCCGCCCGGCGCGACGCGCCAGCTCCCGCTGGCTTGGCGGCCTGAACTCTGCGCTCGGACAATTTCGACGGCTTCGACATGGAACAATTATGACTGACTAGTCAGTCATTGTAAAGAGGCCTCGCAGATCTATCGGCGCGGGTCAGGAGCCCTACCCGACCGCGCGCGGCCCCCTCGTCAGACGAAGTCGGCGCGATCACGCACAGGACCTGATGTAAGGCCGATTGACCTCCCAGAGCTCGTCCACGATCTGGCGCGCGGCGGCCGCCGAGTTGACGACGGGATCGATGAGCAGCGCCTGCAGCGCGAGATCCTTGGAGGCGGTCATGGCCGCCTGCACCGCCAGTTGCTGAACCTGAACCTGGACCGACATCAGCTTGGCGACGGCATCTGGAAGCGGGCCCAGCGACACCGGATGGATACCGACGCGATCGGCGACAACGGGCACTTCGACCGCGGCCTCGGCAGCCAGGTTGGGAATGACGTGACGGTTCAGAACGACGCCGGACTCGATGACCTGCTTCCGATCGTGCAGCACCGAGCCGATCACGGTGACCGCGCGCTCTCCGGACGGCATTCGCCACCAGTCCGGCATGCCGGATTTGCCTGCCAGGACCTCGTCGATCTGCCGGATCAGCTTGGCCCGTTCCGCCTCGTCCCAGGCGAAGTCGTACCCGCTCTCGCCCGCTTCCCAGCCATAGGCGAGATATTCGCCGACATGGCTGTCGCCGCAGCCCAGCCAGAAGCCGAAGTCGCGCAACAGCGCCCGCGTCAGCGGCGCGACCTTGGGGTCGTGGCTCCCAGCCTTTTCGCGGAGCAGTGGATAGAGATCGGCCCCGGTGTCGCGATCCCGGATCTGCATGAGACATTGGAAATGGTTGAGCCCGGCGCCCCACACGTCCACGCGCTCCTCGGCCAGTTCCAGAATGGAAGCCACCTGGCTGCGCGCGATGAAGATGCCGTGGCACAGGCCGATATGCGCGAGGCGGCTGTGAAGCCCCAGCGCGAGGATGATGCGGCTCTCAGGATTGGAGAAGTTGATGAACAGCGCGTCCGGACAGCGCCGCTCCATCTCGCGCACGAAGTCGAATACGACCGGCAAGGTGCGGAGCGTGAAGAACAATGCGCCCGGCCCGCCATTCTCGCCCAGCGTGTGCCGGATGCCGTATTTGCGCGGCACCTCGAAATCGAGCTTCCACAAGCGGTTGCGGTCGATCGCGGTGGCATGGATCACGAAGCCGGCGCCGTCGAGCGCCGCGCGCCAATCCGTGGTCGCCTCGATCTTAAGGCCGGCGCCGGAGAGGTCGTTGAGCAGCCGGGCCAGTGCTTCCGACCGGGCAAGCCGGATCGGGTCGCGGCCGACCAGCACGAGCGTCGAACCCGCGAGATCATGCGTCGAGAACAGGTCCCGGAACACGCTGAGTCCGAAGGACGCGCTGCTCGCGCCGAGGAAGACGATCTTGGTGACGGCTGCCATGAGCAATTTGTGCCAGCGCCGCGCGTCCCCATTCCTGATCCAGATCAAACCGCCGCCCCAATGTACGGCACGGCGGCGCGTCGATCGGTCTTGCGATCAGCCGAAGTCGAGCACCACGCGACCGTCGATCTTGCCGGCCTTCATGCGGTCGAAGACGGTGTTGATCTCCGACAATGGCGCTGTGGTCACCTCGGCCGTCACCTTGCCGTCCGCGGCGAACGCGATGGCTTCGTCGAGATCACGCCTGGTGCCGACGATCGAGCCGCGCACGGTGATGCGCTTCAGCACGACATCGAAGATCGGTGTCGGGAATTCGCCCGGCGGCAAGCCGACGAGGCTGACCGTCCCCTTGCGGCGGACCATGTGCAGCGCCTGGGCAAAAGCCGGCGTCGACACCGCAGTGACCAGCACGCCATGCGCGCCGCCGCCGGTGATTGCGATCACCTGCGCCACGGCATCCTTGTCGAGCGCGTTGACGGCATGTTCGGCGCCGGCCTCCAGCGCGAGTTTCAGCTTGTCCTCGGCGATGTCGAGACCGATCGCCTTCAGCCCCATCGCCTTCGCATACTGGATTGCAACATGACCGAGGCCGCCGACGCCGGAGACCACCACCCACTCGCCCGGCCGCGCGTCGGTCTCCTTCAAACCCTTGTAGGTGGTGACGCCGGCGCAGAGGATCGGGGCGATCCTGGCGAAATCCACATTGGCCGGCAGACGCGCAGCGAACGCCGCGGATGCGATCACGTATTCGGCAAAGCCGCCATTCACGCTGTAGCCGGTGTTGTGCTGGTGCTCGCACAAGGTCTCCCAGCCGGTCTCGCAATACTCGCAGCGCAGGCAGGCATCGTGCAGCCACGCCACGCCCACGGCGTCGCCGACCTTGAAGTCGGTGCCCCCGGGCCCGAGCGCCGCGACGATCCCGGCCGCCTCGTGTCCTGGGATGAATGGCGGCACCGGCTTCACCGGCCAATCGCCGGAGGCGGCGTGAAGGTCGGTGTGGCAGACGCCGCACGCCTTCACCCTGACCAGAAGCTCGCCGGGTCCCGGCACAGGAATCGGAACGTCCTCGATGTCGAGCGGCTTGCCGAAGGCTTTGACGACGGCGGCTTTCATGGTCTGCATCTGTCTGCTCCTCATGTCGCGGCGCAAACTAACGACGTCGGCGTATTCCGGGCTTGATCGGCATCAAGCCGCGCCGCTGCATGAAGTAACAGTTTGATGACAGCGCAATGTGCCCATGGCTGTCAGGCGTGAAATTTGAGTCCGTCGACGACCTTGTCGACCACCTTGCGCTCCGCACGAAACGCCAATCCCACCAGATTGAGATCGGTGCGCGCCACCGCCTTCACGACATCACGGTTGGCCTCGTCATGCGTGGTCTTGAACATGTCATCGGTGTAGAGCGCCGGCTTCACGCTGCGCGACAGCGCCCGATCCAGAGCACGCGCCAGCGCGGCACGATCCGGCGCGCCGTAGATCAGGATCGGTTGCCCGATCAACGCGTGATACAGGGTTGCCGAGCCGTCCTCATAAGGTGCGCCGATGCATTCGGGAAATGCCGCGGCGATGCCGCTGGAAAGAAACGCCGCGACGTTGAGCTTCTGCCAGGCCTTGAGATCGTTGCGGATGATCAGCGCGATCTTGGTGTCGAATTGCATGCCACTTCCAGGGTTCGATGTCATCGAACCCCGAGAATAGCCGAGCCGTTCTCAGGGTGAAGCATCGAAATGAAAGCGGACGCGGAACCCCGGCAGCGGAGCCGCTGAGATCATCAGACTTGAATCAACCCTTGGCGTCGCATACCCAGGCGCGGATGACGCATTCCTTGCCGCCATATTTGTAGCATTCCCGGGTCGCCTCGTTGAGCGAGGTCGAGATCGTCGGCCGAACAGCATAGCCGTGGGCGCCGCAGGGATTGGTGAGATCGACCGCGAACGCCGCGCAGGCCTTCTTCATCGTCACCGCGGTGCAGTCGCCCTTGCACTGCTTGAGCGCCGCGGCCTTGGCGAGATGCTCCGCCGGATAGTCGAACGCCTGGCCATAGGCGGCGCACTGGCCCATGGCGAACGCGCCGGCCGCATGCGCCGGACTGATGGCGCTGGTGTCTGCGATGCGCGCGGCACCAACGATCACGGTCAATCCAAATGCAAACAGCGCGAAACGTCGCGCGGCGGTCGAAATGATCACTCTCTCCTCCCCCGAGGCCCAATGTCGGCAAATCTAGCCGGGGGTCGTTGAAACTTGGTGAATGAGAGGTTGAGTCGGAGGGAAGTCGTAGCCCGCATGAGCGTAGTCGAAATGCGGGCTCTCACGCACGGCGTCGGTGAACCCGCATGTCGCTTACGCTCATGCGGGCTACGGGCTTCAACCGCGCCGCGCGGCTTCCAGCGCCTGCGGCGTGTCGATGTCGAGAAATGCACTGTCACCGTCGACCGGCACCTCGGCGACAGCCTCGGTGTGCTTGGCGATCAGGTGCCGCGCGCCGACATCGCCGTCCAGCGTCATCAGCTCGGCGAAGAAGCGGCGCGACCACAGCACGGGGTTGCCGCGGCGTCCCTCGGACACAGGCACCACGATCAAATTGCCGCGATCGGGCGCGAACGCGCCGATCAGGCGGTCGAGCAGATCCGAGGACACCATCGGCATGTCACCCAGGCACACCACCGCGCCATCGACGCCCTCAGGCACCGCGGCAATGCCCGATTTCACCGAGCTGGCGAGGCCGCCGGCGAAATCCGGGTTGCGGACGAAGCGGACGTTGAGGTCGGACAGCGCCTGTTCGACCAGCTCTGCCTGATGACCGGTGACGACGATGACCTCACCGGCCTTGGAGGCCAGCGCCTGCTCGGTCACGATGCGTACCAACTTCTTGCCGTCGAGCTCGGCCAGCAGCTTGTTCGGTCCCCCCATGCGGGTCGAGCGTCCGGCGGCGAGCACGACGGCGACGACCTTGCGTTCGCCCTCGGCCTCCGGCGTGGCGCGCGGCTGCGGCCGCGTCACGATCTCCATGAGGAGGCCACCCACACCCATGGCCGTGAGCTCGGCGCGGCTGACCTTGATGCCGGCGAGCAGCCGCATCAGCACCCAGTCAAAACCGTTCTCCGCCGGCGAACGGGCGCAGCCGGGCGCGCCGAGCACCGGCACACCGCCGGCATTGCCGATCAAGAGCAGATTGCCGGGATCGACCGGCATGCCGAAATGCTCGATGGCACCGCCAATGCCGGTGATTGCGGCTGGAATGACGTCGCGGCGGTCGGCGATGGCGGACGCGCCGAACACGATGACGAGCTCGGCGCCCAGCGC
This sequence comes from Bradyrhizobium sp. SZCCHNS1050, assembly GCF_032484785.1. NCBI lineage: Bacteria > Pseudomonadati > Pseudomonadota > Alphaproteobacteria > Hyphomicrobiales > Nitrobacteraceae > Bradyrhizobium > Bradyrhizobium sp. SZCCHNS1050. The sequence goes on from NZ_JAUETR010000002.1 coordinate 1,524,804, forward strand.
CAGCAGCTCCCTGATCGCAGCAGCCAGCGCGGCCTGCTCATGCGGCACGCGGCGCTCGGCGATGATGGTGGCGCCGGCCGGAGCGAGCCGCTCTGCGGTGACGCGCAGCGTCTTGTCGATGACCTTGGGTGCGAGCCCCGGAAGAAGCGTCGAGACCACGCCGACGCGCTTGATCACATAGGAGGCGATGCTGAGCGCGCCCCTGCCCGCCGCCGCGACGGCGGCATCGCGCAGGCGGCCTTCGACGCCGAACGGGATCAGCTTGACGGTGCCGACCATCTCGCCTTCGACCACCGGCTTGAACGCCGGCAAGGTCGCAAAGGTGATGGCCTCGTCGACGCCGTTGATGCGCTCGACCGCGGCGCGGTCGATCATCAGCACGCCGGCCTGCGCCGCGAACAGATTGGCGCGCCCGGTGAAGGCGCGATCGACGTGAATGCCCGCGCCGGCGACGACCTTGGCGACGTCGGCGGCCGCCTCGTCCTCGGAGACGTCGCCGGCCTCGAGCCGGACGACGACGATCTCCTTGACGCCTTCCCGGACCAGCGCCTCGACCTCCGCGGGACCGATCAGCGTGCCCTTCTTCAGCACCAATGATCCTTTGCGCAGGGTGTGCACCGTCACCCCGCCGATCGCCTCGGCTGGACTGGCAGGACCGAACTTCATGCCGCCTGCTCTTTCTCCTTGGCCGGCAGCCGCAACGTGGCGGTGATCTCGGCCATGATCGAGACCGCGATCTCCGACGGCGACACCGCGCCGATGGCGAGCCCGATCGGCGCATGGATGCGGGCAATGTCGGCATCGCTGGCGCCCTGCGCGCGCAGCCGATCACCGCGCTTGGCGTGCGTCTTCCGCGAGCCGAGCGCGCCGATATAGAAGCAGTCGCGCGAGAAGGCGTGCAGCAGCGCCGGATCGTCGATCTTCGGATCATGCGTCAGCGCGACAAAGGCGGTGTAGTGATCGACGTTGAGCGGGGGCAGCGCCACGTCGGGCCATTCGGCGATCAGCGGCACGTCAGGGAAGCGCTCGGGGCTGGCGAAAGCCGTGCGCGGATCGACGACGGTGACGTCATAGCCCAGCGACTTGGCGATCGGCGCCAACGCCTGGCTGATATGGACGGCGCCGACGATCACGAGCTTGGCCGTCGGCGCGTAGACGTTCAGGAACAGCCGCTTGCCGTCCACCTCGACCATGCCGCTCTTGCCCATACGCAGATGGGTCGACAGCTCGTTGCGCAGCGGATCGTTGGCGATGGCGGCGGCCCTGACCAGGCGCTGCGCGCCGGAGCCGACGTCGGTGACGAGAATCGCCGGGCGGCGCGCGGCACGCTCGGCGTTCAGTTCGGCCAGCGTTGCAGGCTGCATGGATCAACCCACCTTCTCGACGAACACGCGGATGGTGCCGCCGCAGGACAAGCCGACATTCCAGGCCGTCTCGTCGGCGACGCCGAACTCCAGCATCTTGGGCTGGCCGCTGGAGATGACGTCCAGCGCCTCGGTGACGACGGCGCCCTCGACACAGCCGCCGGACACCGAGCCCAGGAAGGTGCCCTCATCGTTGATCACGAGGTTGGAGCCGACCGGGCGCGGCGCCGAGCCCCAGGTCTCGACCACGGTGGCGAGCGCCACGCCGTGACCGGATTTGTGCCAGTCCTCGGCGGCCCTGAGGATGTCTTCGTCGCGGTTGAGCATGGTCATCTCCCTCTCAGGCGGCGGGCCGGATCGCGCTGCGCTGGTGGGGCGGCAGCGGCGACGACAGCGCCGAGATCAGCGTCTCGATCGAAGTCAAGTTATGTACCGGGCGGAATTCGTCAACGTGGGGCAGCATGGTTTTGATGCCCTGCGCCTTCGCCTCGAAGCCGGAATAGCGCAGCAGCGGATTGAGCCAGATCAGCCGCCGGCAGGAGCGGTGCAGCCGGTCCATCTCGAAGGCAAGCTTGCTGTCGGCCTCGCGCTCCAGCCCGTCGGAGATCAACAGCACGATCGCGCCCTGCCCGAGCACGCGGCGCGCCCACTGCTTGTTGAAGGTCTGCAGCGAGGTGGCGATCCGGGTCCCGCCGGCCCAGTCCTCGACATTGGCCGAGCAGCTCGCCAGCGCCTCGTCGGGATCGCGCTGGCGCAGCGCCCGGGTCACGTTGGTCAGCCTCGTGCCGAACAGGAACACCGAGACGCGCTTGCGCGCGTCGGTGATGGCGTGGAGGAAATGCAGGAACAGGCGGGTGTACTCGCTCATCGAGCCGGAGATGTCGAGCAAGGCCACGATCGGCGCCGGCTTCTCGATCCGCCCCAAGCGATGAAAGTTGATGATCTCGCCCTCGGTGCGCAGCGCCTGACGCAGCGTCTTGCGCATGTCGATGCGACGGCCGCGCGGATCGGCGGTGTGGCGGCGGGTCTTCAGCTCGGCCTGCGGGAGCCGCATCTTGGCGATGGCGCGCGCAACCTCGGCGATCTCCGCCGCGCTCATCTGCGCAAAGTCCTTCTTCTGCAGCACCTCGCGGTCGGACACCGCGAGCCGCAGGTCCTGCTCCTGCGCCTTCGGCTCCTCATGGGTCTGCGGCTGCGACATCGCCTCCTGGACCCGGCGCGAGGCCGGCGGCGGCTTCTTCTTGGCGTGATCCGGCAGCGGCACCGAATCGAGCATCGACTTCCACTCCTCGGCCGGGCGGAAGAACAGGTCGAAGGCCTGAGAGAAGATCAGCGCATGCTCGTGGCGCTTGACGAAGATCGATTCGAGCGTGGTGAAGACGTCCGCACGCTTGCCGATGTCGATGACCTCGAGCGCGGTCATCGCGTCGATCACGGCACCCGGACCGACCGGCAGGCCGGCGGCCCGCAGCGCCCGCGCAAAGCCCGCGATGTTGTCGGCGATGCCGCCGGTCGGCGGCGCGAGGTGATTGATGCTTGTGGGCACGTTCTGATCCCTCGTCCGCTTCGCACACGCCTCAAATTGAGCTCGTCATTCCGGGGCGCCCGGAGGGCGAGCCCGGAATCCATACTCACGATCGTGGTTATGGATTCCGGGCCTGCGTGCTGCGCACGCATCCCGGAATGACGACCTTTATTTTAGGCACCGGCGTGAACTACGTCTCGTTGGTCGCGTCCTTGATCGCCTTCTGCAACGCATCGCCCTGCATGCGGGCGATGTCGTCCTGATATTTCAACAGCGCGCCCAGCGTGTCGCCGACGACCTCGGCGTTCAGCGAGCGCGCATCGAGCTCCGTCAGCGCCGTGGCCCAGTCGAGCGTCTCGGCGACCCCCGGCGACTTGTAGAAGTCCTGGTCGCGCAGCGCCTGGACGAAGCGCACGATCTGCTGCGACAGCCGCTGCGAGATGCCGGGCAGCCGGGTTTTGACGATGGCAAGCTCGCGCTCGGCGGAGGGATAATCGACCCAATGATACAGGCAGCGCCGCTTCAGCGCGTCATGGATCTCACGGGTCCGGTTCGAGGTGATGATGACGATCGGCGGATGCGGCGCCTTGACGGTACCGAACTCCGGGATCGTGACCTGGAAGTCGGAGAGGATCTCGAGCAGATAGGCCTCGAACGCCTCGTCCGCGCGGTCGAGCTCGTCAATGAGCAGAACCGGCGCGCCGGCGACATCCGGCTCCAGCGCCTGCAGCAGCGGGCGCTTGATCAGGTAGCGGTCGGCGAAGATGTCCGACGTCAATTGATCGCGGTCGACCTCGCCGCCCGCTTCCGCCAGCCGGATCGCGATCATCTGCGCCGCTGAATTCCATTCGTAGACGGCGGAGGCGACGTCGAGACCCTCGTAGCACTGCAGCCGGATCAGCTTGCGGCCGAGCGCCGCCGACAGGACCTTGGCGATCTCGGTCTTGCCGACGCCGGCCTCGCCTTCGAGGAACAGCGGCCGGCCCATGCGCAGCGACAGATAGGTCACCGTCGCCAGCGATCGCTCGGCCAGATAGCCGCGCGAGGACAACAATTCGAGCATCGCGTCGACCGATGCTGGCAGGGCCGGAGCACTCATGGGCGAGACCGCTTCCTTCTTCACGCGTCCGTCACGAAGCCGGAGCCTCGGGTTCGGCGGCTCCCTCCGACGCGGTTGAGGCCTTGGCGCCGGCATTGGCCGCATCGACCGCACGGCGCGCCAGCACGCCGATCAGATGGGCACGATATTCGGCGCTGCCGTGGATGTCGCTGTTGAGGCCTTCGGCCGAGACCGGAATGCCCTCCAGCACCTTCGGCGAGAAGCGCTTCTGCAGCGCCTCCTCGAAGGCGGTGACGCGGAACACGCCATTGCCGCCGGCCCCGGTCACCGCAACGCGCACGTCGGACGGACGGCGGGCGACGAACACGCCGACCAGCGCGTAGCGGGAGGCCTGGTTGCGGAACTTGACGTAGGCCGCCTTCTTGGCCAGCGGGAAGCTCACCTTGGTGATGATCTCGTCCGGCTCCAGCGCGGTCGTGAACAGCCCGAGGAAGAACTCCTCGGCCTTCAGCTTGCGCTTGTTGGTGACGATGGTGGCGCCGAGCGCAAGGCACGCGGCTGGATAGTCCGCGGTCGGATCGTTGTTGGCGATCGAGCCGCCGATGGTGCCGCGATGGCGCACCGCGGGATCGCCGATCAGGCTCGCCAGATGGGCGAGCGCCGGAATCGCCTCGCCGACGGTTGCGGAGTTGGCGACGTCGGCATGACGCGCCATCGCGCCGATCACGAGGTTTCGGCCCTTCACCTCGATCGTATCGAGCCCCTCGACATGGGAGAGATCGACCAGATGCGGCGGGCTCGCGAGCCGCTGCTTCATGACCGGCACCAGCGTGTGGCCGCCGGCGACCAGCTTGGCGTCTTCGTTCTTGGTGAGGAGATTGGCGGCCTGGCGCACGGTCGCCGGCCGGTGATATTTGAATTCGTACATGGGGGAATGTCCTGTGCGCAGCGGGCCGACTAAGGCAAGGTCAGACGTTTAGGCGAGGTCCGATTTGGCCATCGCCTTGGCGCCGGCGGCGATCGATTGCACGATGTTCTGATAGCCCGTGCAGCGGCAGAGATTGCCCTCGAGCTCCTCGCGAATGGTCTCGTCGCTGAGCTCATGTCCCTTACGGTGGACGAGGTCGACCGCGGTCATGATCATGCCCGGCGTGCAGAAACCGCATTGCAGGCCATGATGCTCGCGAAACGCCTCCTGCATCGGATGCAGCGGCGCGCCGTCGGCAGCGAGTCCCTCGATCGTCCTGACCTCATGACCATCGGCCATCACGGCCAAGGTCGTGCAGGACTTCACTGCCTTGCCATCGAGATGGACGACGCAGGCGCCGCATTGCGACGTGTCGCAGCCGACATGGGTGCCGGTGAGGCGCAGATTCTCGCGCAGGAACTGCACCAGCAGCGTCCGCGGGTCGACGTTCGCCGTGACGGGATTACCGTTCACAATCATGGAAATCTTGGCCATTCAGGACTCTCTATTATCCGCGCGACAGCGTTGCACTGCAGCGCAGCCCAGCAAAATCAGTCGAAAACCATCATATGGGCGCTCCCGGCGGCGGGCAACCTCGCCCCCGGCCGCGCATGGGTCAGTTGCGGTCAGCCTTGAACGGCCTTGGCGAAGTTGGCGAAGAATTCGTCGGCGAGCTTCTTTGCGGTGCCGTTGATCAGCCGCTGGCCGAGCTGCGCCAGCTTGCCGCCGATCTGCGCTTCGACATTGTAGGTCAGCAGCGTGCCGCCGTCCTTGTCCGCCAGCGCGACGACCGCGCCACCCTTGGCGAATCCGGCGACACCGCCCTCGCCTTCGCCGGAGATCTTGTAGCCGTTCGGCGGATCGAGATCGCTCAAGGTCACCTTGCCTTTGAAGCGCGCAGAGACCGGTCCGACCTTCATCTTGGCAACGGCGCGGAGGCCGCCATCCTCGGTCCTCTCCAGCTCCTCGCAGCCGGGAATGCAGGCCTTGAGCACCTCCGGATCATTCAGCTTGTCCCAGACCTGCTCTCGCGGAGCGGCCAGCTGGACTTCGCCCGTCATCGTCATAGCCATGTGCATCTCCCCCCGATTGGCGCGGTTAGAGGCATTCAAGTAAAGCACCGAACGCCCAAAAGGAAGGGCGAGCAGCGCCCGGAAGCGTTGCAGAAAAGCCGGGCACCGCAGCATTCCGGACCTCGCCGCCGTCGGGTTTTGATTGGCAGACGGCGGCGGCGGTGGTTAGTTCGCCATCAAATCTGCACGATTCCTCCGGCGGCGCGGCCGCCTGCGACAAGGATTCCGCCCATGCCGATGATCGATGCCGACGGCTGTCTGTTGAATGTCACCGTCGAGGGCCGCGACGGCGGGCCGACCCTGATGCTCTCGAACTCGCTCGGCTCGACGCTGCAGATGTGGGAGCCGCAGATGCGCGCCTTCACGCAGGTGTTCCGCGTGATCCGCTATGACCGGCGCGGTCATGGCAAATCGCAAGTGCCGCCCGGGCCCTACTCGATCGAGCGATTCGGCCGCGATGCGCTGGCGATTCTCGATGACCTCAACATCGAGAAGGTGCACTGGTGCGGCGTGTCGATGGGCGGCATGGTCGGGCAGTGGCTCGCCGCTCATGCTCCTGAACGCATCGGCAAGCTCGTGCTCGCCAACACCACCTGCTACTACCCCGATCCGGCAATCTGGGACGCCCGCATCAAGGCGGTCGAGGACAGCGGACTCGCTGGAATCGCCGACACGGTCATCGCTGGCTGGCTGACGCAGGAGTTTCGTGATCACAATCCTGATGTCGCCGACCGGATGAAGGCAATGCTCGTGGCCACCCCTGTCGGCGGCTATCTTGCCTGCTGCGCGGCGCTGCGTGCCCTGGACCTGCGTGAGGATCTGCCGGCCATCAAGAGCCCGACCCTCGTCGTGGCCGGCCGCTACGACAAATCGACGCCGATCGCGATGGCGGAAGCAATCCGCAGCCGCATCCCCGGCGCCAGCATGACCATCGTCGATGCCGCGCACATCTCGAATGTCGAAGCGGCGGGCCAGTTCAACGATGCCGTGCTGGGCTTTCTGACCCAGCACTGATGCACCGAGATGGATCGGGGCGTCATGCCTGCTGCGGCGACGGCGTCGCCGTGGGCTCCATCTTCGGCGAAGCGGATGCGGAAGACGGCGAGGCTTGCGTCGTCGGCTTCTCCACCAGCATGACGATGGCCGTGCCGAGCAGCATCAGGAGTTCCGTGGCATGCAGACGCAACGCCTGGGGCTCCCCGACTTTGGCAGCCATGATCATGCTGAAGAAGGCGAGCATGCTGCCGAAGCCGAGCCCGATCGACAGCGCCTCGACATAGCCGGCCACCTTTCGCACCCGCGGAACCAGGATCAGCACCAGGAACATCGCGAAGAAGCCTGCGACCGTCAGTCGCGCCAGCGCAAGCAGCCAGGCGGCGCGAACCGTCTCGATGCCCGACAGCTGCAGGTGGTCGCTGATGAACAAGGCCACCGCGATATTCGGCCGCGCGAACAACCCCTGGATCGGCGACACCATGATCTGAAACGCGATGATGGTCCAGGCGGGCACGAAATAGAGCGCCAGCAGCACACCGTTGACGCAGCTGAGCCGCCAATTCCTGATCACGCAATCCTTGATCATGTCACGCCCACCTTTGCATCCCATCAACTGCCCGTCCGGCCGATTTCCAGACGAGCTAACGCCCGGCAAACGCGCCCGGCAATTTAAACCATTCGTTTACCTTAACAGGGTGGCGACGGGCGCGATCCATTAACGGTCACCGTCCAAGAGACCGTGCCGACGACCTCGCCGATCAGGCCTCGACTTCCCGCGTGACAACGGCCTTCCCGGCCATCAATGCCTCCTCGAACGTCTGCATCGTATCCGACATTGCGCGCCCGCTTTGTCTTCAGCACCGCGATGCGGCTGCTCCGCTGAATGATCGCCGTAACCGACGCCTGCATCGGGGTCACGATCGAGCGCCGGCAGTCCGATCGCGTCGATGGCCGCTGCACCGCAATTATGTGCGCCGCGCCATCGTTCCTTTTGACTATCGTCAAAGTAGCTAGACAATGTGATACTATCTTAAGACGAGCGCTGCTGCGTTTCGCACAGCTCGATCGTGATGCGGCAAGCAGCCGCCGAGCGGGAGTACTGCATGAGACTGGCTCGGATATTCATCGGCATCCTCCTGCTCGCCGGCGGCCTCTACATCCTGGTCGGCGAGCATTTCGCCGGAACTTCAGGCGACGCGACCGTCAATGCCCGGCTTTACGTCGTGCGCGCGCCGATCGAAGGCCGCGTGACGCTGGGGGTGAGCAATATCGGCGCCAGGGTCAACGCCGGGGAACTCATGGCCGAGATCGTCGACGACCGGTTCGACACCACGCGCCTGCTCAATCTCGAGCGCGACCGTGACGAGCAGAAGATCGCGCTCAAGCGGGTTCCGGCGCAGCGTTCGGCGCTCGAGCAGGCGCGGGCCGCCTTCGCGGCCCAGTCGGCCAACTACAAGACCGGCCGCGTCCGCCAGATCGCGGCACGCATCGCCGAGGCCAAGGCGGCGGAGGATGCCGCGGCCGCCCGGCTGAAGCTCGCGGATCTCACCTTCACGCGGGCCAACGAGCTGAAGGAACGCGGGGTCCAGACGGTCGCCGGCCTCGACCAGGCCAGCGCCTCGCTCGATATCGCCAAGCAGGATTTGGAAAGCGCGAAACAGCGCAGCAACTATGTCGAGACCGAGCTCGGCTCCGCGCAATCGGGGGTCTTCATCGGCGACTCCTACAACGACGTGCCGTTCTCGATGCAGCGCATTCACGAGCTCGACCTGCGCCTCGCCGAACTTGCCGTGGACGAGCAGCAGATCCAGTCCCGCCTGGTCCAATACGAGCAGCAGATCAACGCCGAACGCGTCCGGATCAACCGGCTGACCTCGGCGACGCTGAGGGCCCGCGTCCCGGGCATGGCCTGGGATTTCCTCGTCGACGATGGCGAATATGCCCGTCGCGGTCAGGATCTCGTCAAGCTCGTGGACTGCAACAGTCTCGTGGTGACCGCGAGCGTTCCCGAAAGGCTCTACGACAGCCTGTCGATCGGCGCCCCGGTGCAGTTCCGTCTGTTCGGCGACGACCGGATATTCGATGGGACGGTGACACGTCTCGGCGGCTCGGGCGCCTCGCAACTCTACGCCAATCTCGCCGTCGGCCCGACGCCGCAGCACTTGCAGCGCTTCGACGTCACCGTTGCGGTGCCAGATCTCGCCAAGCAGCCGGATCTGTCCTGCGCCATCGGGCGCACCGGCCGGGTGATCTTCACCAGCGGACCGATCGCGGCATTCCGCGGCTTCGTCGCCCGGTACGGCTACTGATGCCGACGCTGTCACCATTCCTGTCCGCGTTCGCAGTCGTTGCGATCATCGTAGGGCTGCGCCTCCTGGTGTTGCCCCTCCTGGACCCGAAGATATGGTACTGGCGGACCCTGCTCCTCAGCGGCTCGATCCTGCTGGCCTGGCGCTATGTCGCCTGGCGCTTCACCGAGACCCTTGCTCCGCCCGGCCTCACGCCGGATGGGATCCTCAGCTGGGGCTTCGCCATTCTCGAAACGCTCACCGTTGTTTCGTCGTCCTTCGCCTTCCTGATCCTGACCAGGACCAAGGAGCGGACGACGGAGGCTGATCGCCATGCCGGCTGGTGGCTTCCGAGGCCGCCGCCTCGGGTCGACATCTTCATCACCACCTACAACGAGCAGCTCGAGGTCCTGGAGCGAACCATCGTCGGCGCCAAGGCGATCACCTATGCGGCATTGCGCGTCTTCGTCCTCGACGACGGCAGCCGAGCCTGGCTCCGGGATTACTGCACCGAGCACGGCATCGGCTATGTCGCCCGCACCGACAAGTCGCACGCCAAGGCCGGCAACATCAACAATGCCTTGCGGCTGCGCGCGGCGGATGCGGACCGGCCGGATCTCGTCGCCGTTCTCGACGCCGACTTCGTGCCTCATCTCGACTTCGTCGAGCGGACGCTCGCGTTGTTCCACGATCCGGCTGTCGGCCTCGTACAGACGCCCCAGCACTTCTTCAACCCGGACCCGATCCAGCACAATCTCGGCATCGGCGCGTCCTATCCCGACGAGCAGCGCCACTTCTTCGACAACGTCGAGCCGGCGCGCGACGCCTGGGGCATCGCAATGTGCTGCGGCACCTCCTCGATATTCCGCGTCTCCGCCGTGGAGATGATCGGCGGCGTGCCGACCGAGAGCGTCACCGAGGATTTCCTGCTCACGCTGCGCCTGTCCGCACACGGCTACCAGACCGTGTACCTGAACGAGGCGTTGTCGGAGGGATTGGCGCCGGAAGGCCTTGCGGAATACGTCACGCAGCGCGGCCGCTGGTGCCTCGGCCTCATGCAGATCGTGCGCAACGTCTACAATCCATTCGGCTCCCATGGTCTGGGTTTCTTCCACCGGCTCAGCGTCCTCGACTCGCTGCTCTACTGGACGTCGACCTATCCGTTCCGCCTCGCCGCGCTGATCTGTCCACTGCTCTACTGGTGGGGCGGGGTGACGGTGGTGAACGCCTCGATCGCCGACATCATCCGGTATTACGGCCCCTATTATCTCTCGATCATGTACACGCTGAACTGGCTGTCCAAGGGACTGTTCATTCCGATCGTCAACGATGTCTCGCAGATCGTCGCCGCCTGGCCCGTGCTCCGCGCCGCCGCTCTCGGCCTGCTCTCCCCCGGTCCGCACAAATTCTCGGTGACCGCCAAGGGCGGCGATCGCGCCAAGATCATCGTCCAATGGCCGCTGATGCGGCCCTTCCTGATCCTGATGGCGCTGACGATCGGTGGCCTGATCGTGTCGCTGACGTCCGATTTCGTCTTCAATACCACGGGGACCGCGGGAGACGGCGTCATCGTCGTGATGTTCTGGACGATCTACAACATTCTGGTGCTGTCGGTGGCGATCGCCGTGTGCATCGACCGTCCACGCTACAACCGGCCGCAACGCCAGATCGTCGAGCCGATAACCCTGACGGTCGACGGCGAGCCGCAACGCGGCTGGATCGTCAATCTCGGCCCCGGCGGCGCACGCGTCAGCGGTCCGGTCGGCCTTGCGACCGGCGCCATCGGCACGCTCACCCTGCCCCTGATCGGCGATATCCCAACCAAGGTCGCGGCTCCGACGAACGACGGCTACCGGCTCATATTTGCGGTGACGCCGCAGCAGCGCGCCCAGATCATCGAGCGGCTGCACACCGCGAGCGGAGTGCCCGGCGCCGACAGCGGCGATCTCGGCCGCATGCTGAAAGAAATCGCGCGAGCCGTGGCCGATTGAGGAGTGGACGATGACGAGGCGACGGTGGAGCTTACAGACAGCGGTTTTCCTCGGCGGCACGACACTGATCGTCGTGACGGCGCTGGCCGTTGCCATCCTCTATTCGGCGTCGCTGCAGCGGCGCGGCGAGGAGCTCGCGATCGAGCAGCTGAGGACGCGCGGTGAGCTCAGCGCAAACCTGCTGGCGCGACAGCTGTACGGCACGTGGATCGACGTGTCGCGGCTCGCCGCGATCATCGACCCCGCCGACGTCGCCGAGGCGCGCCGGCAGATCCAGTTCGTGAGCCAGTTCCAGCCGCGCTATGCCTGGCTCGGCATCGCCGACCCCGGCGGCAAGGTCATCGCGAGCAAGGACCGGATGCTGGAAGGACAAAGCGTCGCCGACCTGCGCTGGTTCCGGCATGGACTCGGGGTGCCGACGGCGGTCGATGATCGCGAATCAGAGGCCCTGGGCCGGATGTTGCAGGCCGCTTCGGGACCGGACCGCTTGATCGCCATGTCGGCTCCGCTCGTGCACGACGGCGCCCCCGCCGGCGTCATCGGGGCCCAGATCGATTGGAAATGGGTGATCGAATCCGTCGCGGCGCTGGCGTCGCGCGACATCGATCTGGTGTTGCTGTCGCGCGAGAGCATCGTGCTGTTCGGCCCGCCGGATCTCGTCGGCAAGCAACTGACGATCGGCTCGGCGCAGGCCGCAAGCCGCGGGGCCTCGGTCGCGCTCATCGAGCGATGGCCCGACGGCAAGGATTATTTCACCCTCACGTTCCCCACCGTGAAGTACGCCGATCTGCCGAGCTTCGGCTGGTCCCTTCTGATCCGGCAGGACGCCGTTGCCGCGATGGTGCCGACCCGCCAGCTTGTGCGCTCGTTTTGGTTCAACGTTGCCGGTGGCGTGTTCTCGATCCTGGTGCTGCTCAATTTCGCCGCGAAATGGGTGGTGACGCCGATGCGCCGTCTTGCCCAGGCCGCCGAGACCATGGTGAAAGATCCGTTTTCTGGCATGGTGGCTCGGGAAACCCGGTACGATGAGGCGACGCGGCTGCGCGACGCCTTGGTCAGGCTCCAGTCGAAGCTGATGGCAAAAGTGCCTGGTTCGACGGAAGACAGCGGTAGCGGCATATAGCGGCGCCAGCAACCGGTGCGAGAACCCTCCTTTTCGGCGCTACGTGCTGGGTTCCCAAGCGGTCATTTGATGGCGACGGCCGGCCCCGAGGAAGGCAGGGGAACCGCGCCATCAAAGGAGGCGGGATAAGCCCGCAATTGTGGCACTGCACGCTGTTGCGGCACCCGGTTCCGAACTGTTAGTACTGCCGCACGCGTCGCCTTGGGCGCGGGTGCGTCTCCAGGCATACCGGCACCCGCTCTACAAGGCCCCCGCCGCGTTGCGAACCGGTATCGGCAGTCTCACTCACGGCAGTTCATGGATTATTTCGCGCAACAGCTCATCAACGGCCTCGTTCTTGGCTCGATCTACGGCCTGATCGCCATCGGCTACACCATGGTCTACGGCATCGTCGGCATGATCAATTTCGCCCATGGCGACATCTTCATGATCGGCGGCTTCATCGCGCTGATCTGCTTCCTGGTCCTGGTGTCGCTGGGCCTGACCGCGGTTCCGGTGATCCTGCTGATCGTGCTGCTGGTGTCGATGGCCATCACGGCGCTCTATGGGTGGACCATCGAACGTATCGCCTATCGCCCGCTGCGGCACTCGTTCCGCCTGGCGCCGATGCTGTCCGCCATCGGCATGTCGTTCGTCCTCACCAACTATTCGCAGGTGTCGCAGGGCGCGCGCGTCAAGCCGGTGCCGCCGATCATCACCGGCGGCTACACGCTGCACGAGGGCGCGGGCGGCTTCGTCGTCCAGCTCTCCAACATCCAGATCGTGGTGGTCATCACCACCATCGTTCTGCTCGCGCTGTTCACCTGGCTGGTATCCCGCACGCGGCTCGGCCGCGACATGCGCGCCTGCGAGCAGGATCAGACCATGGCGGCACTGCTGGGCGTCGACGTCGACCGCACCATCTCGATGACCTTCGTGATCGGCGCGGCGCTCGCGGCCGTCGCCGGCATGATGTACCTGCTGTATTACGGCCTGGTCGATTTCTTCATGGGCTTCGTCGCCGGCATCAAGGCGTTCACGGCGGCGGTGCTCGGCGGCATCGGCTCGCTGCCGGGCGCGATGCTCGGAGGCCTCGCGATCGGACTGATCGAGACGTTCTGGTCGGCCTATTTTTCGGTGGAGTACAAGGACGTCGCAGCATTCTCGATCCTGATCGTGGTGCTGATCTTCCTGCCAACCGGCCTGCTCGGCCGGCCCGAAGTCGAAAAAGTCTGAAGATGGAGTCCGCGTGAGCGCGTCCCTTCCCGCCTCGTCGAAAGGCTCCGAACCGGTCGGAGCCGCCTTCATCCTCAAGAAGGCCTTTCTCAGCGCACTGGTCGCTCTCGGTCTGTTCTCCCTGATGGTCGGCGTCCGCACCGAAGCGGGTCAGAGCGGCCAGCTCGTATACTGGACCCGCTTCGGCGACCTCGCCAGCCTGGTTGTGGCGGTGTTCGTCGGCTCGATCGCGGTCGAGCTGCTGCGGCTGTGGTTCGGACCGCGCGGCGGCCTCGGCAGCTTCGTGCCGCCGTCCGTGCGGAGCGGCATGTCGGTAGCCGGCCGCTATCTCGCGCCGGCGCTGCTGATCTTCACCTTGCTGGTACCGGTGATCTTCTACAATCAGCGTTACATTCTCGACCTCGGCATTTTGGTCCTTACCTACGTCATGCTGGGTTGGGGCCTCAACGTCGTGGTCGGTCTCGCCGGCCTGCTCGACCTCGGCTACGTCGCGTTCTACGCCGTCGGCGCCTATTCCTACGGCCTGCTCTCGACCACCTTCGGCCTGTCGTTCTGGGTCTGCCTGCCGCTCGCCGGCATTCTCGCCGCCTTCTGGGGCGTGCTGCTCGGCTTTCCGGTGCTGCGGCTGCGCGGTGACTACCTCGCCATCGTGACCCTGGCCTTTGGCGAGATCATCCGCCTCGTCCTCATCAACTGGCAGGACGTGACCGGCGGTCCCAACGGCGTCTCCGGGATTCCGCGACCGACGTTGTTCGGCATTCCGCTCGCACCGGGCGAAGGCGGCCTTGCATCGATGCTCGGCATCCCGTTCTCGCCGACGCATCGCATCGTTTTTCTGTTCTATCTGATCCTGGCGCTGGCACTCCTGACCAACTGGGTCACCATCCGGCTGCGCCGGCTGCCGATCGGCCGGGCCTGGGAAGCGCTGCGCGAGGACGAGGTCGCCTGCCGCGCGCTCGGCATCAACATCACCACCACCAAGCTGACCGCATTTGCGACCGGCGCGATGTTCGGCGGTTTCGCCGGCGCCTTCTTCGCCACGCGCCAGGGCTTCATCAGCCCGGAATCCTTCACCTTCCAGGAATCGGCGCTGGTGCTCGCCATCGTCGTGCTCGGCGGCATGGGGTCGCAGCTCGGCGTCGCGCTGGCGGCGCTCGCCATGATCGGCGGCTTCGAGCTGTTCAGAAGCCTCGAGGGCTACCGCATGCTGGTGTTCGGTCTCGCCATGGTGCTGGTGATGATCTGGCGGCCGCGCGGCATTGTCGGCCATCGCGCGCCGACCGTATTCCTGGAAAAATCCAAGAGCATCTCTTCGGACCTCGTCAAGGAAGGCCACGGATGAGCTCCGCTCCCATTCTCGCACTCGAAAACCTCACCATGCGCTTCGGCGGCATCGTCGCCGTCAATGCGCTGTCGTTCACCGCGCAACGCACGCAGATCACGGCCCTGATCGGCCCCAACGGCGCCGGCAAGACCACCGTGTTCAACTGCATCACCGGCTTCTACAAGCCGACCTCCGGCGTCATCCGCCTGACCCATGATGACGGCGCGCAGTTCGAGATGCAGAAGCTGAAGGACTTCAACATCTCCAAGCAGGCCAAGGTGGCGCGGACGTTCCAGAACATCCGGCTGTTTCCGGGCATGACGGCGCTCGAGAACCTGATGGTCGCGCAGCACAACGCGCTGATGCGCGCGTCCGGCATGACGGTGCTCGGGCTGCTCGGCGTGCCCTCGTGGCGCGCGGCCGAGCGGAACGCGATCGATGCGGCCGTGTTCTGGCTGAAGCGCGTCGGGCTGATCGACCGCGCCGACGACGCGGCCGGCAATCTCGCCTATGGCGACCAGCGTCGGCTGGAGATCGCGCGCGCGATGTGCACCTCGCCGGCCCTGCTCTGCCTCGACGAACCGGCCGCCGGCCTCAACGCGCGCGAGAGTGCGGCCCTCAGCGAGTTGCTGCTGTCGATCCGGGCCGATCACGCCACGTCGATCCTGCTGATCGAGCACGACATGAGCGTCGTGATGGAAATCTCCGACCGCGTCGTCGTGATGGACTACGGCGTCAAGATTGCCGAGGGCACGCCGCGCGAGATCCGCGACGATCCGAAGGTCATCGCCGCCTATCTCGGCACCGACGAGGAAGAGGCCGCAGCCGTGATGGAGGCCGAGGCGTGAGTGCGTCCCTGCTCGCGATCCGCAATCTGCGCGCGTCCTACGGCAAAATCGAAGCGCTGAAGGGCGTCGATCTCGACATCAAGCCGGGCGAGATCGTCGCGCTGATCGGCGCCAACGGCGCCGGCAAGTCGACGCTGATGATGTCGATCTTCGGCCGCCCGCGCGCAAGCTCCGGCAACATCGTCTACGACGGCAACGACATCACACAGGTGCCGACGCATCAGATCGCGCGGCTGCGCATCGCGCAGTCGCCGGAGGGACGCCGCATCTTTCCGCGCATGAGCGTGGCGGAAAACCTGCAGATGGGCGCCGACGCCGGCGAGACGACCGACGCGGAGCGGGCCAGCACGCTGGAGCGCGTCTTCGCCCTGTTCCCGCGCCTGAAGGAGCGCGTCGACCAGCGCGGCGGCACGCTATCCGGTGGCGAGCAGCAGATGCTGGCGATCGGACGCGCGCTGATGAGCCGGCCGCGCCTGCTGCTTCTGGATGAGCCCTCGCTCGGCTTGGCGCCGCTGATCGCCCGCCAGATTTTCGACGCCATTCGGACACTCAACCGCCAGGACGGTCTGACCGTGCTGATCGTCGAGCAGAACGCCAATCACGCGCTGAAGCTCGCCCATCGCGGCTATGTGCTGGTCAACGGCCTGATTACGCTGTCGGGCACCGGCACCGAGCTGCTGCAGCGACCGGAGATCCGCGCTGCCTATCTGGAGGGCGGCCGCCACTGAGGCGGGCCCTCAAAACGCGGTCAGAATGGCCTTAGTCCTTCGTAGGTGTGGTCAAAAATTGCCGGTGACTTCGCCGGAAAATCAGCCACAATGCGCGCGGTCTGCGGCCCGCCGTTCGGGCCGTTCCGTGTCGACCTACCCCCGCGAGGATTTCTCATGAAACCACTCAAACTCATCGGCTTGGCTCTGGGCGCATCGCTGGCGCTCTCGACTGCTGCCTTCGCCGAAGACATCAACATCGCCGTGGCCGGCCCGATGACCGGCAGTGAATCGGCCTTCGGCCGCCAGATGCAGAACGGCGCCGAGATGGCGGTCGCCGACCTCAATGCCGCCGGTGGCGTGCTCGGCAAGAAGCTCGCACTGCAGGTGGGTGACGATGCCTGCGATCCGAAGCAGGCGCGTTCGGTTGCCGAAAAGCTCGCCGGCTCCGGCATTCCGTTCGTCGCCGGCCATTTCTGCTCGTCGTCGTCGATCCCGGCCTCCGAGGCCTATGCCGACAGCAACGTGCTGCAGATCACGCCGGCCTCGACCAACCCGCTGTTCACCGAGCGCAAGCTGTGGAACGTGGCGCGCGTCTGCGGCCGTGACGACCAGCAGGGTCTCGTCGCCGCCAACTACATCGCGAAGAACTTCAAGGGCAAGAACATCGCGATCCTCAACGACAAGACCACCTACGGCAAGGGTCTCGCCGACGAGACCAAGAAGGCGCTGAACAAGGCCGGCGTCACCGAGAAGATGTTCGAGTCCTACAACAAGGGCGACAAGGACTTCAACGCCATCGTCTCCCGCTTGAAGCGTGACAACATCGATCTCGTCTATGTCGGCGGCTATCATCAGGAAGCCGGCCTCATCCTGCGCCAGATGCGCGACCAGGGTCTCAAGACCATCCTGATGGCGGGCGACGCGATGAACGACAAGGAGTTCGCTTCGATCACCGGTCCGGCCGCGGAAGGCACGCTGTTCACCTTCGGCCCCGAGCCGCGCAACAAGCCGACCGCGAAGGCGATCGTGGACAAGTTCAAGGCCAAGAACATCGATCCCGAGGGCTATACGCTCTACACCTACGCCGCGATCCAGGTCTGGTCGCAGGCCGTCAAGAAGGCCAACACCACCGACGCCAAGAAGGTAATGGACACCATCAAGGCCGGCGAGTGGGACACGGTGCTGGGCAAGCTCGGCTTCGACGCCAAGGGCGACATCAAGCAGATCGACTACGTCGTCTACAAGTGGGACGCCAAGGGCGGCTACGCCGAGCTCGGCGGCAAGGGATCCTGATAGGAACTTTGACCGTCTCGATCATCATCAGCAAAATGCAAACGCCCCGGTCCTGGACCGGGGCGTTCTGCTGAGAGCTTGTTTCGTCGCTGAGCCCCCGACCGTGGGGAACCACGTCGTACGGAGCAACAGACCGGCTCAGCCGGCACAGGCCGAAAGCGATGGGGTCCCCTTGGCCGCCACCGCCGCACGGGCCGTTTCGACGGCACGCATCAGCTCGGCCGGGCGGAACGGTTTCTGCAGGTAAACGACACGGGTCAGCTCGTCCGACATCGACGCGCCATCGAAGGCAGTCATGCCGGAGACGGCGACCACCGGAACGTCGGGAACCAGCGCGCGCATACTGCTGACCAGATCGAGCCCGTTGGAATCATCGAGATAGATGTCGACGATGACGGCATCGAATGCCTGGTCGCGGAACAACTGCAGTCCGGACGCAGCGGTTCCCGCTTCGACCACGTCGAACTGATTGACGCGCAGCACCATACAGATCATGGCGCGCACATCCTTCTGATCGTCGACCACCAGAATCCGTGGCATCAACTTCTCCAGAATTTTTCCGTTGGACAGCCTACAACGTAGAAAGAAATCGGACACAACTATGAGTATATTTATCTCATTTGCGGTAAAGGTGCGGTTACTCCAACTATTGACTCATTCTACAGAACGATCCGATCTGGTACCATACAACCTTCATTAGAACAGTGATTTTCTTCGCGCACCAGCTGTAAAGCTTCCCCTCTTGCACGTCGGCTCTGTTGCGCAGGACCCTTGGAGATGCAGAGCATCAAGGATCATCGCGAAGTCCTCCTGTCGACGTCCACCGCGACGCGCCGAGACCAAATCGCAGCACTCGCCGCGGTTGCGATCTCGACCTTGCTGTTTGCCGCCGCCGCTCCCTTTGCCAAGGTGCAGTTGCCGCCGGTGCCTGCGTTCGTCGCGAGCTACCAGTCGGCGCTGGCGCTGAACGATCTCATCACCGCGTTCCTGCTGTTCTCCCAGTTCGTGCTGCTTCGCTCGCGACCGTTGCTGTGGTTGGCCTCCGGTTACCTGTTTACCGCGCCAGCCTCGCTGCTGCACACGCTGGTGTTCCCAGGCCTGTATTCTCAGACCGGCCTGCTCGATGCAGGGCCGCAGACCGCAGCCTGGATCTACATGATCTGGCACGGCGCGTTCCCCTTGTTCGTTCTGGTCTATGCGCTGCACGACCGTCTCCGTCCGGCGCCCGTTGGGTCGGTTGCGCTGTCTCTCTCGGTCGCCGTGCTCGGCGTGGCGATTGCACTTGCGGCACTCACCTGGGCGGTGATCGCCCATGATACGGCGCTGCCTGCGCTCGTCCGCGATGACGCTGCCACTCCGGCTTTGAAGATCGTGGTCGGCGCCATCTGGTGCGTAACATCGGCTGCCCTGCTCGTCCTGGCGTTGCGCAGGCCGCACAGCATTCTCGACCTCTGGGTCATGGTGGCGCTGTGCGCCTGGCTGTTCGATCTCTCGATCTCCTCGCTGCTCAACGCCGCCCGGTTCGACCTCGGCTACTATGCGGGCCGCATCTATGGCTTGCTGGCAGCGAGCTTCGTCCTCGGCGTCCTGCTCGCCGACAATGTCAGGCTGCAGACGAGGCTCATGCGGCTGCTGCAGCAGCAGCGCCGGCAGAGCGAAAGCGAGCGGGCCCGTTTCATCGCGCGGGAGCGGCTGTTCAGCGCTGTGGTGGAATCCTCCAACGACGCCATCATCACGCTGACGCTGCAGGGCAAGATCACGTCCTGGAATCGCGCCGCCGAACACCTGTTCGGATACGGCGCAGACGAGGCGCTTGGCAACGACATCGGCCTGATCGTGCCCGCCGAACGGCGCAGCGAAGTCGATCGCATCCTGAGCCGGATCGGCGACGGCGAGAAGATCGAGCATCACGAGACGATCCGCCGCCACAAGGACGGCCGCGAGATCGAAGTATCGCTCGGCGTGTCGCCGATCCTCGACGCGCATGGTGTGATCATCGGCGCCTCGAAGGTGGCGCACGACATCACCGAGAGCAAGCGCACCCGAACCGCCCTGACCCGTGAGACCGAGGAGCGCCGCCGCATCTTCGAGACCTCGCAGGACCTGATCCTGGTTGCCAACTCCTACGGACAATTGATGCAGGTCAGCCCGAGCGCGCTGGACGTGCTCGGCTACCGGCCGGAGGAGATGGTCGGCCGCAATGCCAGCGACTTCGTCTATCCGCCCGAGCTCGAGGCGGTCCGTAGCCAGATGCGCGCCTGCCGCCGCGGCCGCGACGTCCGTAATTTCGAAGCGCAGCTCATGCACAAGGAAGGCCGCGGCGTCGTCCTGAACTGGATGGCGAGCTGGTCGGAGCCGGTGCAGCGCCACTTCTTCGTCGGCCGCGACCTCACCGAGAAGCGCGCGGCCGAGGCGCAGTTCCGCCAGGCGCAGAAGATGGAGGCGGTCGGTCAGCTCACCGGCGGCGTCGCCCACGACTTCAACAACATCCTCACCGTCATCACCGGCAGCATCGGCATTCTTGCCGACGCCGTGTCCGACCGGCCGGAGCTCGCCTCCGTCGCCAAGCTGATCGACGACTCCGCCGACCGCGGCGCGCAGCTCACGCGGCAGTTGCTGGCCTTCGCCCGCAAGCAGCCGCTGCAGCCGACGGATCTCGACGTCAACGCCCTGTTGAACGAGACCGCAGCCTTGCTGCAGCCGACGCTCGGCGCGCAGATCGAGATCGAGCGTATCCTTGACGCCGATCCCTGCACTGCGCTCGCCGATCCGAACCAGCTCGCCACCGCGGTCATCAATCTCGCGCTCAATGCGCGTGATGCGATGCCGCAGGGCGGCAAGCTCACGCTGGAGACAGCGAACGTCACGCTCGACCGGGACTATGCCGACGTCCATAGCGAGGTCATCGTCGGTGACTACGTGATGATCGCCGTGAGCGACACCGGCTGTGGCATTCCGCCGGCCTATCTCGAGAAGGTGTTCGATCCGTTCTTCTCGACCAAGGGCTCCGGCAAGGGCACGGGGCTCGGCCTCAGCATGGTGTTCGGTTTCGTCAAGCAGTCCGGCGGCCACATCAAGATCTACAGCGAGGTCGGCCACGGCACCTCGATCAAGCTGTATCTGCCGCGCTCGGCGTCCGCTCCGGCGGCCAGCGCGGGCTTGCAGGCGCCAGACGCGCGCGGCGGCAATGAGACGATCCTGATCGTGGAGGACGATCCGCTGGTACGCCAGCACGTGATCGCCCAGGTCGGCAGCCTCGGCTACACCACCCTGGCTGCAGCCAATGCCGCCGAGGCGCTCGACGTGCTCGATCGCCATCCGGAGATCGACCTGCTGTTCACCGACGTCATCATGCCCGGCGCCATGAACGGCCGCCAGCTCGCCGACGCCGCGCGGGTGCGGCGGCCGGCGCTGCGGACGCTGTTCACCTCGGGCTACACCGAGAACGCGATCGTGCACCACGGCCGCCTCGACGCCGGCGTGCTGCTGCTGCCCAAGCCTTACCGGAAGCCAGAGCTGGCCCGCATGATCCGTATCGCGCTGGAGCGCTGAAGCACGCGCCCGGATCGGCGTAAGCGACATCCGGGCCCACCGGCGCGGCACTTGAGACCCGGATGTCGCCTGCCCCTTCGCGCCCGCTGGACGCAAGCGGGGCGCTCATACCAGCGCCGAGGCGCGTGCCCTCCTGCATTGAGGCCTCGCGCCGGCCGCGCTATCCATCCGGCATCATCATCTGCAGCGAGGGACGATCGTGCAGAACCTCCTCACCGACATCCCCGGCGTACGCGTAGGCCATGCCCATGACGCCGCGCTCGCTTCCGGCGTGACCGCGATCCTGTTCGATCAGCCGGCGGTCGCCGCGATCGACATCCGTGGCGGCGGACCCGGGGTGCGCGAGGATGCGCTGCTCGATCCTGCGAATACGGTGGAACGGGTCGACGGCATTGCCCTGTCGGGAGGCTCGGCGTTCGGGCTCGAGGCCGCGAGCGGCATTCAGGCCTGGCTGGCGGAACAGGGGCGCGGCTTTGCCGTGCGCGACGCGCTGATCCCGATCGTCCCCGGCGCGATCGTGTTCGACCTCTTGAACGGCGGCAACAAGGCCTGGGGCCGCTACGCGCCGTATCGCGAGCTCGGCTACGCGGCGGCGGCGGCGGCCAGCACGACCTTCGCGCTCGGCAGCGTCGGTGCCGGGCTCGGCGCCACCACGGCCAACCTGCAGGGCGGGCTCGGCTCGGCGTCGGCGACGACGACAGGCGGCATCAAGGTTGCGGCCATTGTTGTGGTGAATGCGGTCGGCAGCGTCACTGTCGGCGACGGTCCCTGGTTCTGGGCGGCACCGTACGAGATCGACGGCGAGTTCGGCGGCCGCGGCCTGCCGGCCGCCTTCACGCCGGACATGCTGGCGATGCGCATCAAGGGCGGCCCGGCAGCATCGGCCTCCGAGAACACGACGATCAGCCTCGTCGTGACCGATGCCATCCTGACTAAGGCGCAGGCCAAGCGGCTCGCGATGATGGCGCAGACCGGCATGGCGCGCGCGATCTATCCGGTGCATCTGCCGCTCGACGGCGACATCGTGTTCGCGGCCGCGGCCTGCACCAGGCCGATCGAGCCGCTGGTCGAGCTGAGTGAGCTCGGCATGGTCGCGGCCAACGTCCTGGCGCGCGCGATCGCCCGCGGCGTCTATCACGCGAGCCCGCTGCCGTTCGCCGGCGCGCTGCCGTCCTGGCAAGGCCGCTTCGGCAGTTGAGCTTACGCGCTGACCGCGGTCGTTGAAGACGTCGAGGCCGACAGCATGTTGGACTGCCGCTGGATCAGCTTCTCGATCATGTTGTAGGACGAGGTCGCAGCGTTGGACGCGGTTGTGGCTGCCGGCGTCGTCAGCGTCACCTTGGAGCCGTCGGCATAGGTGATGGTGGTCGTGGTCGAGCCGTCGCTGTTGGTGGACGAGGAGCTCGACGCGCCCGACAGCGCCTGCATCAGCGCATCTGCGCCCGCGCTGGATGAGGTGCCCGAGCCGCCGCTCCCGCCCGCCACCTGGTGATGATGGTGGCCACGTCGCCCCTTGGCGCCCTGCAGCGCCGAGGACAGCTCGTCGAGGCTGACATTGCCGTCGCCGTTCGTATCCAGCTTGCCGAACACCTTGTCGGCATTGGCGACGTTGGTGCCGCCGGCGCCGAGCGCGCTCTCGAACTCCGATTTGCTGATCTGACCATCGCCATCGCCGTCGATCTGCGAGAACAGGTCCTGCAGCGGATTGGTCGATGAGCTTGCGCTCGACGACGCGCCCGACTGGCTCTGCGCTGCGAGCAGCGCGCTCATGGTCTCCGGCGCGATCTGCCCCGAGCTGCTGCTGCCGCCCGCGCTCGACCACGGGCTGAAATTGCCGGAGCCGCTCGCCCCCTTGGTGTCGAGGCTGAACGGACCGCCGCCCGACTTGCCGGAGCCCGACTTGGTCGAGCCGAGCGACTGCAGGCTGTCCAGGACCGACGAGGCAGCCCCCAGTGCAAACCACATGGCGAAACTCCCGCAAGGCCGCCCACGCGGCGGCAGAACATCTTCCCACCGCCGTCGCAATCCCCATGCCAGCGCCAAACCGCTGATATGTCCGGATATTTCGCGATGTTACGGTGGCCTGAACCCGGCAGATCGTGCCGTGCCCGGCAGATTTTTCCCGCTCGCGTTGCCGCAGCCGGCCCTGCATGATACGGCGACATCCCCGATCGTCCTGGAACAGCCGCCCATGACCCAGTCCTTCACGCCGCGTCCGCTCGTCATCGCGCCATCGATCCTGGCGTCGGATTTCTCCAAGCTCGGCGAAGAGGTGCGCGCCGTCGATGCCGCCGGGGCCGACTGGATCCATCTCGACGTCATGGACGGGCATTTCGTCCCGAACATTTCCTATGGCCCGGATGTCATCAAGGCGCTGCGCCCACACACCACCAAGATCTTCGACGCGCATCTGATGATCACGCCGTGCGATCCCTATCTCGAGGCCTTCGCCAAGGCCGGCTGCGACCACATCACGGTCCACGCCGAGGCCGGCCCGCATCTGCATCGCTCGCTGCAGGCAATCCGCGCGCTCGGCAAGAAGGCCGGCGTCTCGCTCAACCCGTCGACCCCGCTCAACGTCATCGAATATGTGCTCGACCTCGTCGACCTCGTGCTGATCATGTCGGTCAATCCCGGCTTCGGCGGCCAGGCCTTCATCCCCTCGGCGATTGGCAAGATCCAGGATCTGCGCGCGATGACCGCGGGCCGGCCGATCGATATCGAGGTCGATGGCGGCGTCGGCCGCGACAATGCCGGCGCACTCGCCGCCGCTGGCGCCAACGCCTTCGTCGCAGGCTCCGCCGTCTTCAAGGGCGGCACGATGGAAGCCTATCGCAGCAACATCGCCGCGATCCGCAGCGCCGCCGCGTTGGCGCGCGGCGAAGCGATCTGAGGCACGCGAGACGGGATGCACACGCTCACGCCGCAGCCGCTGACGAAAGCGGCCTTCGCTGCTTTCGGCGACGTCGTCGAGACCGATGGCGCCCAGCCCATCGACATCAACCAGGGCTTCGCCCGCCGCTGCAACGGCCTCGCTGCTGTCGACGTGACATCGGGCGGCGCGGCCGTGAACATCAGCCTGTTCGAGGCCAAGCCGCGGCCGTTGCCGATCGAGATCAAGCTGATGGAGCGGCACCCGCTCGGCAGCCAGCTGTTCATGCCGTTGCAGGACCGGCCGTGGCTGGTGCTGGTCTGCGCCGATCCGCGCGATCCCGCGAGCTACCACGCCTTCACGGCAACCGGCCGCCAGGGCGTCAACTACGCGCGCAACGTCTGGCATCATCCGCTCTTGGTGTTCGACGAGGCCTCGCGCTTCATGGTGGTCGACCGCATCAGCCCCGACAATCTCGAGGAGCTGTGGCTCGACGAGCCGCTCTACCTTGCCATTCCCTGATGACCGATGGCGCGCCGGTTGATCATCCGCGCCGTGGAGAGACGATGATGGACAAGCCGAACTACTTCGTGCCGCATGGCGGCCACCCGCCGCAGACCGACCTGCTGACCGGCCGCGCCGTGTTCACCGAGGCGTATGCCGTCATCCCGAAGGGCGTGATGCGCGACATCGTCACCTCGGCGCTGCCGTTCTGGGACAAGACGCGAACCTGGGTGATCGCGCGTCCCCTCTCCGGCTTCTCGGAAACGTTCTCGCAATACATCGTCGAGGTCTCGCCCGGCGGCGGCAGCGCCCAGCCCGAGCCGGATCCGGAGGCCGAGGGCGTGCTGTTCGTGGTGTCAGGCGAGATCATGCTCACCATCGCCGGCAAAGAGCATCGCCTGGGCCATGGCGGCTACGCCTTCCTGCCGCCGTCCTGCAAGTGGACGATGCGCAACGACAGCCAGGCGCCCGCGACCTTCCACTGGATCCGCAAGGCCTATGAGGCCGTTCCCGGCATCGCCGTGCCCGAGGCCTTCGTCACCAACGAGGCGACGATCGCCCCTGCCGCGATGCCGGAGACGCAGGGCCGCTGGGCCACCACGCGCTTCGTCGATCCGCTCGACGTTCGCCACGACATGCACGTCAACATCGTCACCTTCGAGCCCGGCGCCGTGATCCCGTTCCTGGAGACGCATGTGATGGAGCACGGGCTCTATGTGCTCGAGGGAAAGGCGGTCTACAAGCTCAACCGCGACTGGGTCGAGGTCGAGGCCGGCGACTTCATGTGGCTGCGCGCCTTCTGCCCGCAGGCCTGCTACGCCGGTGGCCCCGGCCGCTTCCGCTACCTGCTCTACAAGGACGCCAACCGGCACATGAAGCTGCGGCCGTTCAGGTGAAGGCCAGCAGCATCCGCTGAATGAGTCCTGGATACACGGCTGATGTCGACCGTTCCCGAACGCCTGGAGAGCTTGATCGAAGGGGAATTGGCTGAGCTGTCCGACAAGCGTGTGCTCTCGCATATCCGCGGCATGCTCGTCGCACCTCACATGGTGCTGCGCGATTGGGACTATGGCCAACCGGGGGAGCAATATCCCTGCTGGTTCGTGCTTCGCGATGCACAATCCGGTGCCGAGATCGCCTATTGTGAGCACGGCTTCGGACCGGGCTGCCCCTGGGGCCTGGTGAGTTCTGCGCACGAACCGGAGTTCCGCCATATGGGCATGGACTCCGGCTGGTTCACCTCGTTTCTGGATGCATTTTTCGATTCTTTCGCCTGCGTGGCGCTTCTAATCTGGAAGGTGATCAACATCGATGCTGACGGAACCCGGACCTGTCTGACCGCCGAAGGCGCGTGGGAGAGCACATGGCAGCGGGTCTACGAATTGCGCAATCATGATCCGAGCGGCCGCTATGAATGCGGCCACGACATCGGCTATCGCAAGACTGCCACCTGATGCGCTCGTCGAATCTTCGGCCGCAACCGCCGACGAAGAGCTTCTCCTCATCGGCCTCGAACACCGGCTCGATCGCGCGATCGACCAATCCACGCCGTACTCGCTCCCTCATTCTCCCCCTAGTGATCCTCCCTCACGCCCCCTGATACTCCACCTCTTCCGCCGTGCCGCGGTCGAGCACGGCCTTCGCCTTGGCATGGTCGAGGTCGTCCTCCCAGGCGGCGACGACGACGGTGGCGACGCAGTTGCCGATCAGGTTGCCGACGGCGCGCGCGATGCCGACGAACCAGTCGACGGACAGCACCAGCACCAGACCGATGGCGGGGATAGCCGGCACGGCGCCGAGCGTTGCGGCCAGGATGACGATGGCCGAGCCGGGCACGCCATGGGCGCCCTTGGACGTGACCAGCGACACGCCGAGCACCAGCAGCAGGTCGCTGACCGACAGCGGCGTGTTGGTGGCCTGGGCGATGAAGACGACGGCGAGCGTCAGGTAGATCGAGAACGCATCGAGGTTGAAGGAATAGCCGGTCGGGATGACCAGGCCGACGACCTCCTGCTTGACGCCCATCGCCTCGAGCTTGCGCATGATCTGCGGCAGCACGGAGTCGGACGACGCCGTCGCCAGCACGATCAGCAGCTCCTCCTTCAAATAGCGCAGGAACTTGAACAGGCTGAGGCCGGCCATGCGCATCACGAGGCCAAGCGCGGTCACGACGAACAGCGCCACCGAGACGTAGAACAGCACGACCAGCGCCAAGAGCTGCTTGAGCGAGCCGACGCCATATTTGCCGACGGTGAAGCCGATGGCGCCGAGCACGCCGAGCGGCGCGACGCGCACGATCAGCCCCATCGCCTTGAACAGCACCTTGGCGACGGACTCGATCAGGTCGACCACGGGCTTGCCGGGCTCGCCGACCAGCGCCAGGCTGACGCCGAAGATCACCGCGAAGAACAGCACCTGCAGCACGTCGTTGCGGGCAAAGGCGTCGAACGCCGTCGGCGGAATGATGTTGAGGATGAAGCCGCCGAAGCCGCCGCCCTGCAGCTTGTGGGCGTTGTCGGCGAAGCTCGCGAGCTGCTTGGCGTCGAGCTTGGAGACGTCGATGTTCATGCCGTGGCCGGGGCTGAAGACCAGCGCCAGCACGAGGCCGAAGGCCAGCGCGATCGTGGTCATGCCCTCGAAATAGACCAGCGACTTGACGCCGACGCGGCCGACCTTCCTGAGATCGCCGGCGCTCGCAATGCCGTGCACGACGACGCAGAACACGATCGGCGCGACCACCATGGCGATCAGACGCAGGAAAGCGTCGCTGAAGAATTTGAGCCCCTGGGCGGTCTCGGGCGCGAAGACGCCGATCAGGATGCCGAGCACGAGCGCAGCCACGACCTGAAAGAAGAGCGAGCCGAACAGGCCTCGCTTCGGCGCGGCTGTCCCCGCCATGCTCACATCCGTTGCCGCCATTGATCGTCCCCCCTCAGAAAAAAACCGACACGTTCCGCACGCGCCGGATCACTTTGGAGGGGGAACTTTCGAAACGCAACCGCAGCCGCGCCTCACTTTTCAGCCTGTGCATGCCGTTCTGACTGTCGTGCTTGGAGGCGCCGTGGATCTTCATCGCATGTCCATCATTCCCCCGACACGACCCTTGCCGGCGCATCATCATCGTCGCCCTCGGCTTCCCGTGCCGCGAGCCGTGTCCGCACCACGGTCACCGTACACCCCGCCTCCGCGGCGACCTTCGCCGAGACGCTGCCGAGCAGCGAGCGCAGCACGGAATCGCGGCGGGCGCCGATGATGATGTGGTCGACCTGGTTGGCCTCGGCGAATTCGATGATGGAGGCCGCCGGATCGACCGCCTCCAGCACGTGCACCGTCAGCCGGCTCGTGTCGAGCTTGAGCGGCGTCGCCCAGTGCTTCAGCGCGACCATGCGGTCGATGTGCTTGTTGTTGCCCTCCTCGTCCAGGGTGCGGTCGATGGTGAGACGCCCGAGCTTCAGCACGTTGACGCAGGCGAGCCGAGCCGCGGGCAAAGTGGCGAGGATGCGCTGCGCGGTCAGCCGCAGCGCGCCGTTGAGCTCCTCGCCGCCTTCCACGGTGTCGATCGCGACCGCCACGATCGGGCTGGAGGCGATCTGCACCGCGACGTCGGATGTTTTCTGTTCCGGCTGCACCAGGCCGCGGTTGAAGCGGCGGCGCCACACGGCCGTGATCGGGTCGCGCTTGACCTTCTCCGCACGCGCCGTCAGCTTGACCTGGTCGGGATGGCCGAGATCGAAGGCGAGCTGCGCCGCGGTCGGATAGCGCCACACCGGCTCGATCTCCAGGCAGCGCAGCACGATCTCCTGCAGCCACGGCGGATAGTCCGGCTTCAGCTGTCGCGGTGGATAGGGATCGCGCCACAGCCGCCGGCGCATGCCGCGCAGGGTCTCGGTCTCGCCGAACGGCCGCACGCCGGTGGTGAAGAAGTAGAGCAGCACGCCGAGCGAAAAGATGTCGCTGCGCGGATCGCTACGCGTGCCCATCATGCGCTCCGGCGCCATGTAGGGCGCGGTGCCGTAAGGCAGGCGGAACTCCTCCTGCAAGAGATCCGGCAAGTGCTTGTGGCAGGACAGGCCGTAGTCGATCAGCACCGCCTCCCCCGTCGGCCGGAACATGATGCTGGAGGGCTTGATGTCGTGATGGATGACGTGCTGCCGGTGAATATCGGCGAGCGCGGTCGCGATCTTCGCGACCAGCACCCGCGCCTCCTCGTAAGCCAGCGGCAGCTCGGGCAGCCGCTTGTACAGCGTATCGCCTGGAATCTGCTCGATCACCACATAGGCCTGGGTGGCGAAATCGCCGGTGCCGAAACAGGCCGGCACGTGCGGTCCCGACAGTTTTGGCAGAATCATCTGCTCCATCTCGAAGCTGACGATCGCCGCAGGATCCTCGCCCTCGGAGACGCGCGGCACCTTCATCAGGATGGGCCGGTCGATGTCCGGATGGGTGACGCTCCACAACGTCGCCATGCCGCCGGAATGCACGCATTCACCCACCGTGAAGCCGTCGATCACGACGCCCGGCTTGAGCCTTGATTTCGTCATGCTCTAGCGCCCCATCGAGAGCCGCTGCGCCAGCCAGGGCGGCAGGCCGTTGTCGCGAATGCGCTGCGCCGCCGCCTCGACGTCATAGGGCACGCGGCAATAGGTCAGCTCGCGGGTCCTGGTGTCGAAGGTCACGAACGACGCGGCCGGATCACCGTCGCGCGGCTGGCCGACCGAGCCGACCACGGCCAGCCATTGCCGGCCGCGCAACAGCTGAATGGGCATGTTGGCGGTCGGGGTGAAGCTCGTCATCTTCGCGGTGGCGGACATCGAGTACAGCGCCGGACGGTGGATGTGGCCGCAGAACGTCACCTGCGCCTCGGTCGCGATCATGCTGCGCGCGGCGTCGGCCGACGACTGCACATAGCGCCAGCGCGGCGGGCTGGACGCCTCCGCATGCACGAACAACCGGTCGTCGTCACCGATACTCATCGGCAGCTCGGCGAGAAAGCGGCGCTGCTCGGCGCTGAGCCGCCCGCGCGTCCACTCCATCGCCGCCTGCGCCTCGGCATTCATGCTCTCGCTCGCCGTCGAAACGGCATTGTCGTGATTGCCGCGCACCGCCAGCCCGCCCTCGGCGACGATCTCCATGACGGTGTCGACCGACCATTCCGGATCGGCGCCATAGCCGACGATGTCGCCGAGACAGATGAGACGATCCGCGCCACGCGCACGCGCCGCCTCCAGGCAGGCCGCGAAGGCCTGCCGATTGGCATGGATATCGGTGAAAATCGCCAGCAGCAACCCGTGTCCTCCGGTTCTCAAGGCTAGCGGCCGTGGCCACACGAGACTTGAGGAACATCAAACAAGATAGGCGGAGAGATGCGGAATGTCAGCGTTGCAGGTCCCCTGCGATGCGCCGGTGCGGCTTTCTTCCCTGGGTAAAGCCGAAGCCCAGGAACTTGCGGTGGTTCGGTCTGGCGACCGCGCTCTTGACCTTGTTGACCTTGAGCTCGAGGCGCCGTGCCAGGAACGTCCCGATGCTCGCCATCACCCGCGCGCGAGCTTCGCGCGGGAGGATACGGCCGCAGCCGCCTACTGCTCGTCCTTCGGCGGCATGCGCGGCGGCAGCAGTGGCGTGAACGAGACGCCGTCGCCGGCGTTCTTGGCGGCCTTGAACTCGCCGGTGGAGGGATCACCGCCGGCGGTCTCGATGATCGTCTTCGGCAGAATGTATTCGCGCGCGGCATCGATGACCCCGCCATCACCGGTGCCGAAATCGGCGGCGCGGCCGCCCTGCGGATGGCCCGCCGCGATCTGGTCGGCGGCGTGCTGCGCCTTGTCGGCAAGTGTGTCGCTGTAGGGAATACGATAGGCGCGCGGCACGCCGCTCGGACGGTTGTCGTCGTCCAGCGCCTCGACCCACAGATAGACCGCGCCGGGATCGCCCTCGACGGAGTGCGGATCGACGATCCGCACCTGCAGCACCTTGAAGCTCCTCGGCAGCCGGTCGACGCTGGCCCAGCCGAGCAGGCCGCGGGCGCCGGCGAAGCTGCCGACATAGAACGCACTGGTGATGACCACGGCGACCGCCTTGGCCTGCCAAGGCAGCCTTGCATAGACCAGCACCAGCAAGAGCAGCGCGCCGATCAGCGCGTAGCACGCGGACAGCGTGACGATGACGGTCTGCAGACTGCTCATCATCGCCTGATCACCCTGACGCCGGTCTTGGGATCGAGATCGGCGCCGTTGCGCCAATTGCTGCGGAACGTCTCCAAAAGCGATTTCGGTCGGCGCTGCACATCGATCACCTTGCCCTCGGCATTGAGCTTGAAGCGCAGCGCCGTCTTCTCGTCGCCGGAATGGTCGAGCACGACCTTGTCGTCGAAGATCACCTGCGCGGTCGGGTTGAGCTTCTGCACCTTCACGGTGGCCTCGACCGGCGCGCCGCTGACGTTCTGGAAATGCGAGATGTTGACGGTGTATTCGCCGGCGACGATGCCTCTGATGGTCACGATCTCCTCGCGGATCGGCGACGGGATCTTCAGACCGTTGACCAGGATGAAATCGTTGGCGCCGCCGCGGTCGTCGCGATCGAGGGTGAGGAAGCCGGCCTCGCGATGCCGGTACCAGGCGATGTTGCCGACAGGGTCCTGCACGAACAGGTCGAGATCGTCGGGATGGTTATCCGGCCAGTCCATCGTGATCAGGAACTCGGCCTTCGAGTCGACCTTGCCGTCCTTGGCGTCCGGCGAGATCGCGAGCACCGCGATGAAGAAGAAGAACGCGACGATCTGCAGCGCCTTGAATAGCATGACGCTGAACGGGTCGAACTGCTCCTCGCGCGGATAGAGCCCGAAATCGTCCATCATGCGCCCTGCTCCGGCGCGCGATCCATCGCGCGCTCGAGCCGCGGCGTCACCCGCGTCTCGGTGAGCATGACAGCGTCCGAAAACACGCGCCCGGTCGCCGCGTCCAGCATGTAGTACTGGATGCGCACCAGGATCGAGCCGACGAGGCCGGCGAGCGTCGTGTACATCGCCACCGCCATGCCGTCACTCATCAGCCCCATCGAGGATTTCATCGCCAGCTTGTCGTTGACGTCGAGGCCGGCAATCGGCGCCAGCATGATGATGAAGCCGATGATGGTGCCGAGCAGGCCGAGCTTCATCAGCGTGTCCGATGCGAAGCCGCCGAAGCCGTTGGAGCCGCGCAGGCGGTCGGCGAGCGTCCGCAGCAGCAGCGTCTGGTCGAGCCGCCCTGCCCCTTGCGTCCGCGCCTTGGTGACGAGGCTGCGGATGTGGTTGGTGACCAGCCCTTTGGGAAGCAACTGCGCATCAGGTTCGAGCGCGCGCGCCGCATCGGGCCCGATCAGCACGGCGCGGCAGCGCCGCGCCGCATCCGCCTCGCGCGCGATCGCTCTGGTGCGCCAGAAGCAATGGCAGCACGTGGCGACGTAGAGCACGGCGATGACGCTGGAGATGTAGGTGCGGTCGGAGGCGACCATCAGGTGGAAATAGCCGTAGCGGGCGAGCACCACGGCGGCGAATATCGTGAGGCCGGTGAAGATCATCCAGAGCAGCAGCGGCCCGCGCTCGGCTGCGTCGCGCGCAGGTTCCACTCGTTCGGCACTGCTGACCACGCTCATGCATGAACTCCCGATGCGCGCCGTTTCGTTCGGCGCTTCGCAGACGAGTTAAGCAGAGCAGCGGAACAGCGTCCAAAGACATCTGCCTCGAGGCTCTCGGGAAAATTTCCCAACCTGCCGCTTGCTGCAGTGCATTTGCTTGGCGGAGCACCAGCCCATTGTTACGCTGCGGCAAAAGCCGTGGAGAGGATCGCATGCGTCTCGTGCTCCAGCTCATTGCGCGCCTTGCGCTGATCGTGCTGCTGTGTCTGGCCGCCGCGGCCGTATGGGTCACCGTCGACGCCTATCGCAGCGTCGACCGCGCCACCGCGGCATCGGCCGACCGGGTCTCGCAGGCGCTGGAGGCGCTGTACTGGCGCGAGCTGCTGCTGCGCGGCAACCGATCGCGCGAGCGGCTGCTGCCGCTGCCCGACTGGCGCACGACCGAGACCATGAAGCTGATCGCGCCCGGCATCTGCGTACAGTTCAAGCCGGAGGCGGCGTTCGAGAAGCCGCTGTGCGGCCAGAGCAAGGGCCTCGGCGCCGCGCCGCCGCGCTGGTTCTCAAGCGCCGTGGAAGCCATCCTCGGCGATCACGCGGCGGTCGCGCAGCCGATCAGCGCGCGCGCCACCACGGCGGGAACCGTCTCGGCGATCGCCGATCCCGATGCGGCGATCCAGCTCGCCTGGCTGCGCATCCAGGACAGCTTTGGCGTGGCGCTGGCGATGGCGGTCGCGATCGGCGTACTGGCCTCGCTGGCGATCGCCCATGCGCTGGCGCCGGCGCGCAGCATCGTCTCGGCGCTGCAGCGGATGGCCGAGGGCGACCACCGCCCCTCACTGCCGCGCTTCCGCTCGATGGAGCTCGCGATGATCGGCCGCGCCGTCGGCGAGCTCGGCGACCGGCTGGCGCAGGCCAACGAGCAGCGCGCCGCGCTGACCGAGCGCCTGCTCGACATCCGCGACGAGGAGCGGCGGGCGCTCGCCCGCGAGCTGCACGACGAGTTCGGGCAGAACCTCACTGCGATCCTCGCTTTTGCCTCGACGATCGAGAGCGCCGGCAACGGCCGCAACGATCAGATCGCCCAGGACGCACGCATGATCACGCGATCCGTCAGCCATCTGATGGCGTGCCTGCGCGGCACCTTGAGCCGACTGCGCCGTCCGCTCACCGAGGAGCTCGGCCTCGCCGCAGGCCTGATCGCGCTGACCGAGAACTATCAGCACGCCGCGCGACCGGCGATCCGGCTCGACCTCCACGGTGATCTCGCCGACATCCAGGGCCCGGTCGCGGTCACCGCCTACCGGATGGCGCAGGAGTGCCTGACCAACGCCCTGCGCCACACCAGTGCGAGCGAGGTGTCGTTGCGGGTCGAGCGGCGCTCCGGGCCCGACAGTGCGCTGCTGATTTCAGTCGAGGACGACGGCGGCGGCGATGCGACACTGCTGGCGCAATCGAGCGGCTTCGGCCTGACCGGAATCCGCGAGCGCATCGCCGCGGTCGGCGGCTCGCTGTCGATCGGACCGGCCGCGCGCGGGCTCAGCGTCTCCGCGACAATTCCACTGGCCGCCTGAGACAACCGGGATGCCCGAGCGCACAGGCATTTCGATCCTGCTGGTCGACGACCACCCGGTGGTCCGGCAAGGCTATCGCCGCGTGCTGGAGAGCCAGGACGGGTTTCGAGTCATCGCCGAGGCCGACAGCGCCGCGGCGGCCTATGCCGCGTTCAAGGCGCATGCGCCCGACGTGGTCGTGCTCGACATCTCGATGAAGGGCGCCAGCGGGCTGGAGGCGATCCGCAACATCCGCGCTCGCGACAATCGCGCCTGCATCCTCGTGTTCTCGATGCATGGCGAGGCGCCGTTGGTGAAGGCGGCGTTCGCCGCCGGCGCGAGCGGCTTCGTCACCAAGAGCAGCGAGCCGTCGGCGCTGGTCCGTGCCATCCGCATGGTGATCAGCGGGGAGCGCGCGCTCAGCGACGACGTCGCCCATGTGCTGGCCGCCGACAGTCTCGATCCGCAGCAGACCGTGCTCGACCGGCTCGGCGAGCGTGAGATCGAAATCCTGCGCCAGTTCGCGTCGGGCCTGACCACCGAGCAGATCGCCACGAACCTGCACCTCAGCGTCAAGACGGTGCAGAACTATCATTATCTGGTGAAGGCCAAGACGGGACTGCAGACGGATGCGCAGCTGGTGCGGCTGGCGGTGACCAGCGGGCTGACGGATTTGTAGCCCGGATGAACGCGCGCCTAGCGCGCCTGAAGTCCACGGAGCAGCAGGGTCAGCACGGCATCGACGCGGGCCGAGCAGGTGCATTCGCCCCATTCGTCAGCGTGGGCGGGATGATGGAAGCTTCGGGTCGCGTCGAAGATCGCCGCGGCCGCGGTCTTGGGATCAGCGACATCGAACGTCCCCTGCGCGACCCCCTCAGCGATCATGCCCTCGACCTGGGCGATCAGGTTCTGCTTGTGCGCCTTGACCACCGAGCACGCCTCGCGCGCCAGGGTGAGATAGGTCGCGAACATCTCCGGATCTTCACAGACCCGTTTCTGCTTGGCGCCGAACAGCTCGCGCAGCCAGCGCTCCAGCTTCGCCGGCGCCGGTCCCGGCTCGGCCGCGATCTGCGCCAGCGGCGCGCTGACCCGCTCGAGCCAGCGCTTGGCAACCGCCTCGCGCAGCGACGCCTTGCTCGGAAAGTGACGGTAGACGGAGCCGTGGCTGACATCGAGCGCTCTCGCGACGTCGACGACCGTCGCTTTGGCGAGCCCATAACGGCGCAACACGTCCTCGGTAACTTCGAGGATGCGCTCGGATGTCAGAACCACGGCCTCATTCATGCGTGCACCATATCGGCGTCGGACGTATTCGCCTTGATCTGGATCGTCTCAGCCTGGTCGGCGGACGATGGCGCGCGAAACCTGGTGGCCTGGGCCTCCAGGTGACGCGCGACCTGGAGATTCAGCCAGTCCTGAAATTGTGAGTGCAACAATCGCTTTTCAATCTTCATCGAAGCGGTCCTTCGCAGTTGAAACCGCTGAACCCAAGGTCAGACAGTGGAAGTTGGTCTTAAGCAAGATGGCAGGGTCGACATACACCATCGCGCTGACAGATTTCAATATCTGTCAGCGCGATTTTTTGAAAATGGTATTATGATCCGGAAACGGCATGCCGAGCGGCCGGAAAGACCGCCGTTTGTGTCGATCCGGCCACTCTGGTAAAGCGCGGCGTAAAATGCCGGCGCGGACGCTTGGTCCCGCCCACCTTCCCTCCCGCCTCGGAGCGCCGTCGATGATCCCCCGCTATTCCCGTCCCGAAATGGCCTCGATCTGGGAGCCGCAGACCCGGTTCAAGATCTGGTTCGAGATCGAGGCGCATGCGGCGGACGCGCTGGCGGAGCTCGGCGTGATCCCCAAGGAGGCCGCCAAGACGATCTGGGCCAAGGCCAAGGACGCCACCTTCGACGTCGCCCGCATCGATGAGATCGAGCGCGAGACCAAGCACGACGTCATCGCCTTCCTGACCCATCTCGCCGAGATCGTCGGTCCCGAGGCGCGCTTCGTGCACCAGGGCATGACGTCATCGGACGTGCTCGACACCTGCCTCAACGTCCAGCTCACCCGCTCCGCCGACCTGCTGCTCGCCGATCTCGACCGCGTGCTTGCGGCGCTGAAGACACGCGCCTTCGAGCACAAGATGACGCCGACCATCGGCCGCTCGCACGGCATCCACGCCGAGCCGGTGACGTTCGGCCTCAAGCTCGCTTATGCCTATGCCGAATTCTCCCGCGCGCGCGCGCGCCTGGTCGCCGCGCGGAAGGAAGTCGCGACCTGCGCGATTTCCGGCGCCGTCGGCACCTTCGCCCAGATCGATCCGCGCGTGGAAGAGCACGTCGCCAAGGCGATGGGCCTGTCGCCCGAGCCGATCTCGACCCAGGTGATTCCGCGCGACCGCCACGCGATGTTCTTTGCGACCCTCGGCGTGATCGCCTCCTCGGTCGAACGCTTTGCGACCGAAGTCCGCCACCTGCAGCGCACCGAGGTGCTGGAAGCCGAGGAGTTCTTCTCCGAGGGGCAGAAGGGCTCGTCGGCGATGCCGCACAAGCGCAACCCGGTGCTGTCGGAGAACCTCACCGGCCTCGCCCGCATGGTGCGTGCCTATGTGACGCCCGCGATGGAGAACGTCGTGCTCTGGCATGAGCGCGACATCTCGCACTCCTCGGTCGAGCGCATGATCGGCCCCGACGCCACCGTGACGCTCGACTTCGCGCTGGTTCGCCTCGCCGGCCTGGTCGAGAAGCTGCTGGTCTATCCCGCCAACATGGAAAAGAACCTCGACCGCCTCGGCGGCCTCGTGCACTCGCAGCGCGTGCTGATCGCGCTGACCCAGAAGGGGGCGAGCCGCGAGGACTCCTACAAGCTGGTCCAGCGCAACGCGATGCCGGTGTGGCGCGGCGAAGGCGACTTCCGCACTTTGCTCAAGGCCGACGCCGACGTGAAGAAGTACCTGAGCGACGCCGAGATCGACGAGCAGTTCGACCTCGGCTATCACCTCAAGCACGTCGACACGATCTTCCGGCGCGTGTTCGGGGAGAGCTGAGCGGGCGGACGCCTCAGTCCGCCTCCTCGCACTTGTCCTGCTTGACCTTGAACATCTTCCGGAACTGGGTCTCGAGCGCGCTCCGCATCGCCTCCATCTTCTTCTCGCCGGTGTTGCGGAGGTTGTAGTTGATAGCGCAATTGCTCCAGCCGAAATTGACCAGATAGATCCGCATGCGCTCCTGGCCGTCCGGCTTCTGCGCTTCGGCGGCGTAGCGAGCGACGCAGGCCTTCGGACTGGCGTTGTCGGCACAGCCCTTGTCGACGGTCTGGCGAAACATCTGCTGCAGGTCGGTCTTGCCCTCGATCGCGTCGACGAACTTTGCACAGGCGGCGGCAGGCTGGTAGTCGCGCAGCGCCGCGGGCGTCTTGAATCCGCGGGTCTGCGCCAGGTCGAAATCGCAACTGTCCTTCAGCTCCGCCACCCTGGCGCGGCGGTAGTCGTCGACACCGGGCAGCGCGATGAACTCCAGCCGCGCGGCAGCGTCGAGCGTGGCCTTGCAGGCGCGGTCGATCTTGTCGGCGTCGAGCGCCGCGACCGCCTTCGGGTCGAATGCCGGCAACGTGCCCGGCGAGTCGAAATCGGACGGGCCAAACAGCAGACGGACGGTGTTGCGCAGCCGCGTCTCGTCGTGCTTGGCGGGATCGTACCGGACCGTGAAACGGCAGCCGCTGTCCCAGGACATCGTCCGCTCGGCGGCATGGGCGCTGGCACCGGCGAGCGTGACGGCGGCGAGCGCCAAGCGTGCGGTCCATCCTGTCCAGCTTCGTCGGGTCATGGTACTCTTCGCAGTCGATCAATGCCTGTATCCTACCCAGCCCCGACGCCAACACCAGCCCGTGCCGCGCAGCATCTGAAGCGTGACGACGTCACGCTCGACAAGTGCCAGACCTGGCAGCGCTTGCAGCTACAGCTTCTTCAACGAGACGACCGCGTTGCCCTTGTTGTTGAAGTAGAATCGATACAACAGCAGCCAAGGAAGCATGATGGACGTGTCGTTGACGTAGACGAACACCTCCCCATCGCTGCGGGCCGTGAACCTGGCTGTCCAGCGGCTGCTGCCGGGCGTTTCCTGCTGGAAAGCCGGGAGATGCTCCTCCAGCCCGGTGCTGCCCACCCGCACGATCGGTGCGAACCAGTTCGACCAGATCAGCCGCTTGAAGGGTATCCCAGGCAATTGGGTCCAGGTGCCGTAACCGAAGCCGGCCGGAGTCGCAGGGATGCCGCCGTCGCTCCATGCCTCCCCGACGTCGAGCACGATCTGATAGGTCTCGCCCTGCGCCACGGTCAGCGCTGTCGGATAGCAATGGTGACGCGTCTCGAATACTGGCCGGATGCTTCCACCAGGGTATGCGCCGATCTCTGTCTCCTCGACCTCGATCGGCCTCAGCGTCTCCTTGCAGAACAGCCCGGCCGTATTGGCCGCGCCGAACCCCAGCCACCAGAACAGCCAGAACATGATGGCGAACGGGAAGATCCACGTTTTCAGCAGATAGAAACCGGCAACATACCAGCCCTGGCGTCGCAGCGAATAAACCGTCGCGCGCCAGCCGGTCACCGGCTTGTGCCGGGATGGATCGTTCCAGGCGATGCGTGCGGCGTCGCGGATCGTTCGCTGCAGTGAGGTGCCCCACGCCGTCAAGCCGAGCGCAGCGGCCACACCAACCACCAGCAAACCCGGCGAATCCCGAAACGCGACGAACCATGGGTCGAGAAATTTGGGCAAGAAGGCTGCCGCTCCGTTGACCAGCGGATTTACCAGCCCATGCAAGGGCTCATAAAGCACGCGCGGCCAATAGATGACGAAATATGGGATCGCCGCGACGAACAGCAGCGCGAACATGGTGGCGAAATAGACCACGCGGCGCAGCCAGACCCAATTCCAGACATCGTCCTGCACCCGCGTCCGCGCGTGCCCGTGATCGAGCGGATGCAGCGCATCGACCGGCGTATCGGTCTCATCCGTGACGCGGTAAGCGGCGGGTACGACCACCGGTGCATAGTGATCGGGACCCGACCCAATGCGTTCGAACACGGTGCGGTGGATCGTCGGCTTCACCGGCGGCAGAGGTGGCTGCGGCAGGCTCGGATGCAGATCGTCAGCAAGAAGCCCGGTCTGGGCCTTGAACGGCGAATGAAGCAGCCACTTGATGCGACTGACATCGTACCGGAGCGATAGCTTGTAGGGCGGCGCGTCATAGATCTCGCGCAGATTGCGCGGCTTGTAGCGGTAGTAGGCCGCAAGCCCCTTGCGCGAGTCGTTCAGCGTGTCGAGCGGATCGATCTCGGGATCGTAGAGGAGCCTGCGCCGCCCGTCGAGATAGACGAGACCATAGGCCTGGGCGCGGTCGAGCATCCAATCGAGCGTCACATAGGAAAGGCCATCCTGCGGATAGCCGCCGCCGATGTCGGAATGCACGCCGGTAAACCACACCTGGCTGATGCGCTCGCGGTCACGTGGCGGCAGATCGGTGCGCAGATGCGGCGGCGGCTCGGCCAGTTTCGCAGCCGCACTGCGCGGATCGTGGTCGATGCCGAACAGCCAGTCCTTCTTGTCACTGCGGCCTGAAACAGCCTCGTCCCGTCCCCACACATAGCGCTCATCCCAGATCACCGGGCGGAAGGCGTCACGCTCCTCCTCGATCGCGAGGGCGTGGCAAGCGCGATGGATCTTGGAATTCATGAACTGGTCCGGCATCGACAGCGGCCAGATCCAATAGTCAATGGCGCGCGTCATCTCCTCGATCGGCCCGCCGTAGGCGTCAACGGTGTCCCAAATGCCGACGAAATGCACGCTCTCGACCTCGACTGCTGGCGGAGCCTGCAGCGCCACGCCCTGCACTCTGCGCAGCGTTCTGATTCCCCAGTCGCGCACTCCGCGCAGGTCCAGGCCGATCTTGCCGAGATATCTGAGAATTCCGCTATTGTAGCGACGCCGATAGCGGCGATAGGCGTCTGCGGCGAACCGGGCGAGATCGGCTTCATTGTCGTCGTAGGCGACGAGCCCCTGCCCCGCGATCATTGCCGCCACGATACGGATGGTGAAGGCACCGCGGCTGAACCCGAAGCAGTAGATGCGGTCGCCCGGCTTGTAGTTGCGACAGCAGAAGCTGTAGATCGCAATCACATTCCGCTTCAGGCCGAAGCCGAAGATGCCGCCGAGGGCTGCGAACAGCTTGAAGGAGGACGTTCCGACGCCATCGTCATAAAAGGCGACTTGCCGGCGCGGATCGCGCAGGTCCAGCAGCTGGAACAGGCGCCAGACATTGGTCTTGAACACGGCCTTGGCGCTGTTGCCGGTCCCGTCCGACAACAGCACGATGTTCTTTGCAACAGGATTGGACACGAGGCCCCCCGACCAGAATGCCGGCAGGGAGATTGGTCCGCAATTGCAGGAAAATCAAGGCACAATCCCTGCGCGAGCC
This sequence comes from Bradyrhizobium sp. SZCCHNS1050, assembly GCF_032484785.1. Taxonomy (NCBI): domain Bacteria; kingdom Pseudomonadati; phylum Pseudomonadota; class Alphaproteobacteria; order Hyphomicrobiales; family Nitrobacteraceae; genus Bradyrhizobium; species Bradyrhizobium sp. SZCCHNS1050. The sequence continues at coordinate 1,565,138 of NZ_JAUETR010000002.1, forward strand.
CGCAGGACCACCCGCTCAGTTCTCAGCACCGCCCGTCATCCGCAAGGCAACATCGTCGCTTGATCCAATGCAGTCATCGAACGGGGGACGGCTTATCGAGGCGCGACTGACAGAGCGGCACGCATGGAATCACTCAAAAATGATCAGCAGATGCCTTTGTGCGGTTGTCCGACATCTCGTCGTCGACCTCTGATCCTTCGACAGAGGTCAGATCCGCGACTAAGCAGGTCGCCGGAATTCACCACTGACGAGCCCGACATGCCCGAGACGATCGCGAGCTACGATCCCCTGCTGCGATGGATTCATTGGGCGACCGCCCTGCTGTTCATCGCAGCGATGCTGATCGGGCTGTATTGCGGCCTTCAGCCGGCCGGGACGTCGCCGCGGCGGGAGCTGCTGGAGGTTCACAAATCGCTCGGCGTCACGCTGTTTATGCTGGCCATTCTCCGCGTGATCGTGCGGGCTCGCACCATGGCGCCGGCCGCTCCGGCCACGTTCGGACCGATGGTCTGCGCGCTGTCGCAGCTCAATCATTGGGCGCTCTATGCGCTGCTGCTGATCATGCCCGTCACCGGCTACATGTTCTCGTCGGCCGGCGGCTATTCGCTGCGTTATTTCGGGACCTTCAGCTGGCCGCGCCTGTTCGCCGGCGACAGGACGATCGCCCATGCCGGCGAGATCACGCATGATACGCTGGCCTATCTGGTCTATCTCGTGGTCGGCCTGCACATTGCGGCCACGCTCTGGCACGCGTTTGTCAAGAAGGACGAGGCGCTGGCCCGGATGTGGCCGCGGCGGTGAGCGTGGCCGCCGTAGGGTGGGCAAAGCAGCCGCCGTCAGCCGGCAGCGTGCCCATCGTCGTGCGGCGAGCTCATTGCCAAGACGATGGGCACGGCGCTACACAATCCCGATCGTGGAGACCGCACGGCCGCGCCTTTGCTCCCCGACTCGACAACTATATCGGCTTCGCTGCCACAACGAGATCGCCGGCGCGCTGGTCCTGCTTCAGCAGGGCGGCGAGCTCGCTCTCGTCGAGCGTCTCCTTGACCAGCAGGCGGCGCGCCGCGCGCTCCAGCACGTCGCGCTTGTCCTGCAGCAGCTTGCGGGTGCGCTCCAGCGCGTTCGTCACGATCGCACGCACCTCGGCGTCGATCGCATCCCCTGCGGCCTCGCCATACTCGGCGCTGCGTGAGACGCCCGGCGCAAGAAACGACTGGTTGTCGCGCTCATAGGCGACCGAACCCAGTTGCTCCGACATGCCGTAGCGGGTCACCATCGAGCGCGCGATGTCGGTGACGCGGCGCAGATCGTCGGCGGCGCCCGTCGACAGATGGCCGTAGACCACGAGCTCCGCGGCGCGGCCGCCGAGCAGCACCGCCATCTTGTTCTCGAGCTCCTCGCGCGTCATCAGGAAGCGATCTTCCGTCGGGCGCTGGATGGTGTAGCCGAGCGCGCCGACGCCGCGCGGGATGATCGACACCTTGTGCACGGGATCGGTGCCCGGCAGGCTCATCGCGACGATCGCATGCCCCATCTCGTGATAGGCGACGATCTCGCGCTCCTTCGGATTGAGCAGCCGGTTGCGCTTCTCCAATCCGGCGACGATGCGCTCGATCGCATTGTTGAAATCATCGAGCGTGACCTCGTCGCCGCCGCGCCGCGTCGCCAGCAAGGTCGCCTCGTTGACGAGGTTGGCGAGATCGGCGCCGGTGAAGCCGGGCGTCAGCGCCGCGACCTTCTCCGGATCGACGTCGGCGGCGAGCTTGGCCTTCTTCAGATGCACCTGCAGGATCTGGATGCGACCCGGCTTGTCGGGCCGGTCGACCAGCACCTGGCGGTCGAAGCGGCCGGCCCGCAGCAGCGCCGGATCGAGAATCTCCGGCCGGTTGGTCGCTGCCAGCAGCACGAGGCCGGTCGAGGAATCGAAGCCATCGAGCTCGACCAGCAACTGGTTCAGAGTCTGCTCCTTCTCGTCATGGCCGCCGGCGAACGGGCCCATGCCGCGGGCGCGGCCGAGCGCATCGAGCTCGTCGATGAAGATGATCGCGGGCGCCTTGGCGCGGGCCTGCTCGAACAGGTCGCGCACGCGCGCGGCACCGACGCCGACGAACATCTCGACGAATTCCGAGCCCGAGATCGAGAAGAATGGCACGCCGGCCTCGCCCGCGACCGCCTTGGCGAGCAGCGTCTTGCCGGTGCCGGGCGGGCCGACCAGCAGCACGCCCTTGGGCATGCGGCCGCCGAGACGGCCATAGGATTTCGGATCCTTCAGGAACGAGACGATCTCGCGCAGTTCGTCCTTGGCCTCGTCGACGCCGGCAACGTCGTCGAAGCGGACGCCCGTGTTGGATTCGACGTAGACCTTGGCCTTGCTCTTGCCGATCTGCATCAGGCCGCCGCCGAGCCCGCCGGCGCCACCCATCATCCGGCGCGACAGCCAGTACCAGACGCCGAAGAACAGCGCGATCGGCATCACCAGCGAGAGGATGTCGCCGAGGATGTTGCTCTCGACGCGACCGGTGAAGGTGACGTTGGCCTTGCTGAGCTCCTTGGCGAACTCCTGGTCGACGCGCGTCGTCGCGAAGCGCGACTGGCCGCTGGGCAGCGGCTCCTTCAGTGTGCCTTCCAGGTAGTTCTCGGAGACGCCGACCTCCTTCACCTTGCCGGCTGCGAGCAGGTCCTGGAATTGACTGTAGGGAATAACGGCGACCTGGCGATAGCTCGTCCACGCATTGTGGATCATCATCGCGACGAAGATCGCGACGATCGCGTACCAGAGATTGAAGCGGGTCTGCTTGGTCATGGGTCTCTCAATCGGGTGATCAGTCGAAATCGAGTGTCCGCGAACGGCGGATCAAGCGGCCGCGCGTCAGGTGCGGTCCTGCGCTGCGTCCTCGGGCACGAACACCGTGACCGCACGCGGCAGCACGGAGAAGCGCGCCGGCGTGAAGGTGACGAGCTCGCCATCGGCATTGATCCGGCGCGGACGGCGCGTGCGGATCTCGAACGATGTATCACGCGAGGCCCGCACCTCCTGCCACAGGCCGTGGCGGCCCTTGCGGAAGTCATAGGCCATCGCCAGCAGCTTCCAGATGCGGCCGATCTCCAGCGAATACAGATCGAGATGGGAATCGTCGATCTCGGCGCGGTGATCGACCGCCATGCCGCCGCCGTAGTAGCGGCCATTGCCGACCGCGATCTGCAGTGTCTTCACCCGCACCGCGCCGTCGGACGATACGATCATCGCGCGGAACGGCCGTGCATTGGTCAGCACCTTCAGCGCCGTGAGCGCATAGCCGAGCCGGCCGAACCTCCGCTTGGTTTCCTTGGTCAGCTGCCGCGCGAGGTCGGCGCTCAAGCCGAGGCTGGCGACGTTGAAGAACGGGTGCCCGTTGACCTCGCCGAGATCGATCCGGCGGCGATGGCCGGCCGCAATCACATCGACCGCGGCCTCCATATCCGGCGGCAGGCCAAGCGTGCGGGCAAGGTCATTGGCGGTGCCGGCCGGAATGATGCCCAGCGGCAGGCCGGTCTTGAGCAGTGCGGGCGCAGCCGCGTTCAGGCTGCCGTCCCCCCCGGCGACGACGACCGCCTCCGCATCGTCGGCATGGGCTTCGATCCACGGCGCCACCTCGCGCGGACTATGCGGCGCCGAGATCACGAGATCATAGCCGGCTGCGCTCAGCCGCGACACGGCAACGCCGGCCGCTTCGCCGCCGGAGCGGCTGCCGCGATTGATGATCATCAAGAGGCGGCGCGTTGCCACGGCCGGGCGCGACGGCGGCGCCTTCGCGATCGATACCTGGTCACCCCCCGTGGTCACGATTGTCTCCCGTACACAAAATGCCAGCGCGCTCCAGCACGCAGGTTCCATACAAAGTGGCGAGCAGGCGCTCCGGTTCCATCACGATCACCGCCGCCCCTCCAGGCGATGCCGGGAGGTTTGAGCGGGGTAACGATTGTTGGGATGGTGATGTGGGGGCGAGAGCCGCAAGGCCCGATAGCAACAAGCGACGCGTGGGGCCGCATCTCGTCAAACTCCTCAATAGCGCCCGAAGTGCGCAATACCGCCAGCGGCAGCGGTCATGAAAGAGAGTCCGACATCATAGTCTCACGGACTATCAGAGGGGCCCGGATCTCCGGCCCTCTGGAATTAGTTCACCGCCGCACGGCCGCAAGACGGCCGCCGGGCAGCAGACACTCTGTCGCACCTCGCCGTTCATCTTGCCGAACGCAGATGCGAACGGCGGGCTCTTGAAAACCGCAGGCTCTTGAAAACCACTCGGCAGACACATACGTCCGTCGCCTACCCCTGGTCCGGGCCCCTCTGGTGAAGCTGCCGGTGCGCTCACGATGTCGGACCTGACATCAATCTCACCGGCTTGAAAGAGGGACCCGTCGTGGAATTCCTGCTCATCGCGTTTGCCGGCAAGCCCGTCTGGATGTGGCTCGCCTTCTTCGCAATCGTGCTCGCCCTCCTCGTCTTCGATCTCGGCATCCTCCATCGCAAGACGCGCGAGATCTCGGTGCGCGAGAGCCTCGTCATGAGCGGCATCTACATCATGCTCGCCCTGGCCTTCGGCGCCTGGGTGTGGTGGCAAATCGGCGCCGAGGCCGGCACCGCCTATCTCACCGCGTTCACGATCGAGAAGGCGCTGGCGATGGACAACGTCTTCGTCATCGCCATGATCTTCAGCTACTTCTCGATCCCGCGCGCCTATCAGCACCGCGTGCTGTTCTGGGGCATCGTCGGCGTCATCGTGCTGCGCGCGATCATGATCGGCCTCGGCGCCGCGATCGTCGCCCAGGCGAGTTGGGTACTCTATCTGTTCGCACTGTTCCTGGTCGCGACCGGCATCAAGATGCTGGTGTTCAAGGACACGCCGCACGACATCGGCGCCAACCCGGCGCTGGCCTGGGTGCGCCGCCGCTTCGACGTCACCGACCGCCTGCACGAAGAGCGCTTCTTCGTGCGCCAGCCTGATGCGCGCGGCAAGCCGACCTGGTTCATGACGCCGCTGTTCCTGGCGCTGATCTTGATCGAGTTTGCCGACGTCATCTTTGCGGTCGACTCGGTGCCCGCGATCTTCGCGATCTCGACCGACCCCTTCGTGGTCTACACGTCGAACATCTTCGCGATCCTCGGCCTGCGCGCGCTCTATTTCGCGCTTGCCGCGATGGTGGATCGCTTCCAGTATCTCAAGCTGGCGCTGGCGGCGGTGCTGATCTTCATCGGCTCGAAGATCTTCCTGGCCGACCTGCTCGGGCTCGAGAAGTTTCCGCCCGCGATTTCGCTCGGCATCACGTTCGGTCTGCTCGGCGCCGGCATCGCCTATTCGCTGTGGAAGACGCGGCCTGCGGTCGAGCCGATGAAGTGAGGCAGGTCGAAGGACAAGAGGTTGCTGCGTGGCAGTGAATGATGTCGCATCCGACGACGAGGACTCCTCGGCGCCACGCCGTCACAACGGGCCGATCAGCCGCCGGCTGCTCGCGATCGCCCGGACGGTGCGGTCCGAGGAGCCGTCGATCGGCGAGTTGTTCGACCGGCTGGAATCGGAAGGTCTTGGCCTGACCCTGCTGCTGCTGACCCTGCCGGCGCTGATCCCGTTGCCGGGCCCATTCGGCATGGTGTTCGGCACCTTTGTCGCGCTGGTCGCGCTGCAGATCCTGTTCGGCGCCGAGCGGCTATGGCTGCCCGAACAGTTGCGCAGCCGGCCGGTGCCGCAGCGGCTCCTGCGCAAGATCATCCGCGCCGGTCTCGACTGGGCGGGCTATGCCGAACGCGGCCTGCGCGAGGACCGGCTGGTCTGGCTGACCGGCCGGCCGGCGCGGATGCTGCTCGCGCTGCCGCTGCTTCTGATGGCGGTCACCATCATCCTGCCGATCCCGATGGGCAACGTGATGCCGGCGCTGGCGCTGATCGCCGCCTCGATCGGCTTCATTGCAGGCGACGGCCTCGCCGTGCTGGTGTCGATCCTGATTGCGATGGCTGCGGTGGTCTGGACTGCCGTTCTGCTCTACACCGGCGCTGCAGCAGCCGACTATGCCGCAACTCTCCTGGCCCGCTTAGCTGTGCATCTGCGGGCGATGTTGGAAAGCGTCGGTGTCGATCTCGGCTTTGCCGCAGGCGTGACGACCGTATTTGCAGTGGTAACCGGCATCGCTGCGCTTGCCTTCTGGGTGCAGGCGGTACGCCATCGGCGCAGCCGGCGCGCATCCGTCGATCCGGCGCAGGATCCGCGCGAGCGCTCCCGCGCGCTGGCGCGTCGCGGCCGCGGCCTCGTGGCCGCCGCGAGCATTGCGACCACCGCAGCCGCCGTCTTCATCGCCACGCGTTTCATGCTCACCGGCTCGATCTGAAGTTCCGCCTGTGGCGGCGCGGCCGCACGACGGTGCATTGCGGCTGCGACGGACATATCTTCGTGAGCACCTGCCGGCCGGAAGCGCGAGCACTTGTCATTGAAGCAGCAACAAAAAATGCGACCTGTAAGCTCTGGCGCGTCGCGCATCGTCGACGGCCTGCGAGAAATGCCACTGTCCCTTTGTGCCGGCTGCAGCTATACGAGAGATGACTGTCATTAAACGGTTACAGAATCGACACATGCCCGATTCGAACGCACCGGCGTCGATCCACGGCAGTGGCCATGCGGTCGGCGTGCGGGAGAGTGGTGAGTCGGCGAGCAGCGATCCCGGTGGCGCCGCCGATCGCTTGACTGCGCAGCACCTAGCCGATCACGCGGCCACGCAGGAGGATGCCGCAGCGCTTGGCGTGGAGGTCGCGGCGCCGTCCTTGCCGGATCCGGCGGCCGGCAGCGGCCACGAGATCGAGCTGAAACTCCTCGTCGCGCCCGATCAACTCGCCGGCTTCAACAACTCACCGGTCGTCACCGCGCATGCGCGCAACAAGGGCTCGCGCAAGCATCTGACATCGGTCTACTACGACACGCCGAAGCGCATGCTGTGGAAGAACGGCTTCACCTTGCGGGTGCGCCAGAGCGGCTCGCGCTTCGTGCAGACCGTGAAAGAGCAGCACAGCGACGACCCGCTCAAGCGCGGAGAGTGGGAGGCCAGCGTCAGCTCGCTGGCGCCCGATCCGGTGCTGGCGGCCGCGCTGCTGCCGGAGGAGCTTCGCTCCGCGCTGGCCGAGGCAACGCTCGAGGCGGTGTTCACGGCCGACGTGCATCGTCACGCGCGCATGCTCGACGTGCCCGGCGCGACGATCGAGATCGCGTTCGACAGCGGTGTCATCAAGGCCGGCGAGCACCGTGAGATCGTGAGCGAGATCGAGCTGGAGCTCAAGAGCGGCAACCCCGCCGCCATCTACGAGATCGCACAGCGCATCGCCGATCACGGACCGATCAGACCTTCGATCCGCAGCAAATCGGCGCGCGGTTTCGACCTCGCAGCCGGAGCAGCGCCGGGGGCCGAAAAGCCGCCCAAGCTGCGCCTCGATCCGGCGGTGTCTCTCGACGAGAGCTTCGCCCTCGTCCTGCGCGGCAGCCTGCATCATCTGCTGCAGGCCATGCCTGCGGCAGAGGACGGACGCGATACGGAAGGCGTGCATCAGTTGCGGGTGGCGCTGCGCCGCCTGCGCGCCGCGCTGCACCTGATGCGGCCGCTCGGGACCTCGGCGACGCTCGACGGTCTCGAGGCGGATGCGCGCTGGCTGGCACAGAGCCTCTCGGCGGCGCGCGACCTCGACGTGTTCCTGACCGATACGCTGCCCGAGATCGCCGAGGCCTGCCCCACTGTTGCAGGCTTCGACTCGCTCCGGGCGCTCGCCGAGCGGCGCCGCGATCTCGCCTATCGCACGCTGCGCATCGCGCTTGCCGAGCGCCGCTGCGCCGCTTTCGTGCTCGGCCTCGGCGAATGGATCGAGACCCGCGGCTGGCGCAACGACGTCTCCCCCGACGATCTCCGACGCCTCGCGGCGCCCGCGATCGATTTTGCCGGGCCTGTTCTGTCGGAGCGCCACCAGAAGGTGCTCAAGCGCGGCCGCCGCTTCAAGAAGCTGTCGGCCGAGCGGCGCCACCGGCTGCGTCTCGCGCTGAAGAAGCTGCGCTACAGCATCGACTTCCTGCTGCCGCTCTACGGCGCGAGCAAATCGGCGAAGAAATATGCCAGGACGCTCGCCGGCTTCCAGGAGCAGCTTGGCCACTACAACGACATGGCGGTCACCGCCGGCGTGATCGAGACCCTCGGCACCACCTCCACCGAGGCGGCGATCGCGGCTGCCGCGATCACCGGCTGGCAGTCGCATGCCATGGCCGGCGTGGAGGAGCCGTTGCGCGAGGCGTGGCGCGCCTTCACCAAGGCGCCGACGCCATGGCAGGCCGAGGAGGCGTGACGGCCGGACGCGGTGACGTCGGTTCATGGACCGCATTGATCTGGTTCAAGGCGTCTGGTCGAGCTGTTTGGGAGCGTGATCTCATGAAGATATCCAGCGTGACGTGTCCCCATTGCCGTGCCGCCTACGAGATCGCGGAATCGACCTCCGCCATTGGCGCTGCCGGGCGGTTCGACTGCGGCGTCTGCGGCACGCCATTGGCGGCGTGGGACGAGCCGAAGCTGCGGGCCTTCCGCCTGGAGGTACCACCCGAGCGCAAATATCCCCGCGTGCCGGCCCCCGCCCCGCTCACCTGACTCCCGTTCCGCAATCCGGAACGCCCGGCGTGGTCCGTCGAGGTGACCGCGCATCCGCGCATGGCGCCATGGCCGGCGGCAACTTGCCTGGCTTTTTTGACCGGGTCATAGTCGGTCACCGCGCGGTGCTGCCGGCTGGCTTGGCCGCATCCACTGCAGCGTCCCGATCCACTTCAGCGAGTCATCCGGTCCTCATGCCCATCCTCAACAGCATCGCCGCGCTCTCCGACGAAATGGCCGCTTGGCGCCACGACTTCCACGAACATCCCGAGCTGCTGTACGAGGTGCATCGCACCGCCGGCATCGTCGCCGACAAGCTGCGCGCATTCGGCTGCGACGAGGTGGTGACGGGCATCGGCCGCACCGGCGTGGTCGGCGTGATCCGCGGCCGCAAGTCGGCCTCGGGCAAGACCATCGGCCTGCGCGCCGACATGGATGCGCTCCCGATCGAGGAAACCTCTGGCGTTCCCTACGCCTCGAAGACGCCGGGCCTGATGCATGCCTGCGGCCACGACGGCCACACCGCGATGCTGCTGGGCGCTGCGAAATATCTCGCCGAGACCCGCAATTTCGACGGCACCGCCATCGTCATCTTCCAGCCGGCCGAGGAAGGCGGCGCCGGCGGCAAGGCGATGGTCGATGACGGGCTGATGACGCGCTGGGGCATCCAGGAGGTCTACGGCATGCACAACATGCCGGGCGTGCCCGAAGGCCATTTCGAAATCTCGCCCGGCGCGATGCTGGCCTCGGCTGATGCGATCCACATCAAGGTCACCGGCAAGGGCGGCCATGGCGGTGCCGGCCCGCACCGGGCGGTCGACAGCATCCTGATCGCCTCGCAGATCGTCAACGCGCTGCAGTCGATCGTCGCCCGCAACGTCGATCCCTTGAAGTCGGCGGTGATCTCGGTGTGCTCGATCCATGGCGGCACCACCTTCAACGTGATCCCCGAGACGGTCGAGATGCTGGGCACCGTGCGCACGCTCGATCCGGAGATCCGCGATCTCGTCGAGAGGCGCATCGTCGAGGTCGCCGAGGCCACCGCGCGCGCCTATGGCGGCTCGGCCGAGGCGATCTACGAGCGCAAATATCCGGTGACGATGAATCACCCTGCGCAGGCGGCTTTCGCCGCCGACGTCGCCCGCGACGTCGCCGGCGCTGAGCGCGTCAACGACCGCGCCATTCCGCTGATGGGCGGCGAGGATTTCGCGTTCATGCTGGAGGCGCGCCCGGGCGCCTTCGTGTTCCTCGGCATGGGCCCCGGCAACGAATGCCACCACCCGGCCTACCGCTTCAACGACAACATCCTCAGCGCCGGCGCATCGTACTGGGTGAAGCTGGTCGAGAAGAGCATGCCGGCGAACTGATCGGAGCGACCGCGCAAGCTCGCAACGGCGTCATTGCGAGGAGCCGTAGGCGACGAAGCAATCCAGGATCTTCATCGGATCGCCAGTCTGGATTGCTTCGCTCCGCTCACAATGACGGGTGTGGCTGACATCGCCGGCCCCACAGGCTCCGTCATCGCGAGCGCCAACGAAGCGTCCAGGGACGCAATGCACCGATCGGAATGGCTTCGGTTTCCTTCCACGAACAGTTCGCCCCGTATCGAAACATCACGCGCCGCCGCCCGGCTAGGAGAAGCCATTCTCCCGCCCGCGAGGCACCATGCAGAGCCGCTCCGATCTCACGACAGAATTCGCCCTCCTGCTCGTTCTGTCCACCTTGTGGGGCGCCTCATACACCTTCATCAAGATCGGCGTCGAAACCATTCCGCCGCTGACCCTGATCGCCGTGCGCACGCTGATTGCGGGGCTGCTGCTGGCCGCGATCATCCGAAGCCGCGGCCTCGCTTGGCCACGTGACCGGACGATTTGGCGGCGCTTCGTGATCCAGGCCGGTCTCAACAGCGTCGTGCCGTTCACGCTGATCGCCTGGGCCGAGCGCACCGTCGAGGCGGGTCTTGCGACGATCCTCAACGCGACCTCTCCGATCTTCACCTTCCTGCTGACCGCGCTGGTGACGCACCACGAGCCTGTCACCCTGCGCAAGCTGGTCGGCGTCGCCGCCGGACTCGCCGGCACCTGCCTCATCGTCGGCACCGAGGCGCTGGGCGGGCTTGGCCGCGAGCTGTGGGCGCAGATTGCGATCGTCGCCGCCACCATCTGCTATGCGGGTGCGGCGATCATGGGAAAGAGCTTCAAGGGACTCGATCCGATGTTGCCGGCCGCGGGATCGCTGCTGTCTGGCGCCGCGGTGCTGATCCCGCTTGCGCTGGTCGTCGACCATCCGTGGACGCTGGCACCGTCACTGCGCTCGGTGCTGGCGCTGGCCGCGCTCGCGACCGTCTCGACTGCGGCCGCGATGGTGATCTATTTCCGCCTGGTGCAGACGCTCGGCTCGATCGGCGCCACCGCGCAATCCTATCTGCGGGTGCCGATCGGCGTTGCGATCGCCGTGGCCGGGCTCGACGAGCACCTCGCGCCGACCGCCTTGATCGGCCTCACCTGTGTCCTCATTGGTGTGATCGCGATGACGCTGCCCGCGCGCAAGAAGCCGACAGGCGATTCGATCAAAGGTTGACCGTACGCACCAGCGCTGCTTTGAACCCAAAGCGGCAACGCTGGGTCAATAAAATGCAATGCGTCTTCGTTTTGCTTCTTGTCGCGCTGGCAACCACGATTGGTCCGGCCGCGGCCTCGGCCGACATCCCCTACGCGATGTCGGAGCATCCTTCACAAGACGGCCGCTGCAAAGGAGACACCGGCAAGGCCGACCTCGACCGCGACGAGCAGGCCTGCCTCGCTCAGTTGAAGGATGTCGTCAGGCGCAACGGCAAGTCGCTGGAAATCACATTCAAGGATGGTTTCACCAGAAGCTACGTGACCCGACTTCCGGATGACCTACCCGGACATGAGGACGGCTCGGTCGAGTACAAGCTCGTCGGCTACTTTCCGGAGCACGAACTCCTGCTGATCGAGATCGGCTATTGGGAAGGCGTGCAATGGATGCTGCTGTGGCTCAATCGCGGCATCGAGACCAAGATCCATTCGCCGCCGCACGCCTCGCCAAGCCGCCGCTGGCTGTTTTCGGTCTGCTCCAGCGAAGGTCCCTCCGGCTGCGGCAACGGGATGGAGATCGTTGCCGCGCCGTTCGACCTCAAGCTGGGGGGCTGGTCCTATCTCACCCCTGACGACGACTACACCTTCTACGAGTTCGACGGCTGGGACGGCGACGACCGCGTCAAGCTCATCGCCACCTTCAAGGTTGGCACCGAGATGAAGCCATTCCCGGCCTCTGTCGAACGCATCAACGGCCGCTGGCAATTGAAGCTGCCAAAACAGCACCGCAAACCGCCACGTCATTAGCAGCCCGTTTCTCTCGCCGTCATTCCGGGGCGGCGCGAAGCGACGAGCCCGGAATCCATAACCACGACTGTGCATGTGGCGAAGACGAGCATACCGGCCAGCTCGCGTCGCACAGCATCCTGTGGCTATGGATTCCGGGCTCGCGCCGCTGCGCGACGCGCCCCGGAATGACGGCGGAGAGAGTGAGGCTAAGAGAGCGCTGCCCTGCTTCGATGACGCAGTCGCCGACAGCAGCGTGGTCACTCATCCCCCGATCGCGATCGTCACCTTGCCGAGATGCGCGCCGCTCGCCATGTAGTGGAACGCCTCGCGCGCCTCGCTGAACGAAAACACGCGGTCGACCACCGGCTTCACCTGATGCAGCGTCAGCGCGTTCGCCAGCGCCTGGAGATCGTCGACCGAGCCGACCGTGACGCCCTGCAGCCGCTGCTGCTGCATCACCATCAGCGGCAGCCGCAGCTCCGAGGCCGGCGCACCGGCGAGCACGCCGATGAAGGCGATGGTGCCGCCGATCCGGGTGGCGCGGATCGACTCGTTCAAGGTGCCGACGCCGCCGACCTCGACCACGAGATCGACGCCCTGCCCGGTGATCTCGCGCGCCTTCTTGCCCCAGTCCGGCACCTGCTTGTAGTTCAGCGTGACATCGGCGCCGAGCGCCCTCAGCCGCGCGATCTTGGCTTCGCTCGACGACGTCGCGACCACCCGCGCGCCGGCCATCTTCGCGATTAGCAGCGCAAAGATCGAGACGCCGCCGCTGCCTTGCGTCAGCACGGTGTGGCCGGGCCTGATGCCGCCAAGCTTGATCACCGCGCTCCAGGCGGTGACGCCGGCGCACGGCAATGTCGCGGCCTCGACGTCGGTGAGATGCGCCGGCGTCCGCACCAGCGCGTGCATGGGAAACACCCGATACTCCGTCAACGTGCCGTCGACGGCGCCGCCCAGCGCCGCACGCATCTTCGCTTCGCTCGGCTCGCCGCCGGTCCAGCTCTCGAAGAAGCTGCCGATGACTCGGTCGCCGGCCGCGAATGCTGTGGCGCCCTCACCGACCGCCTCGACCACGCCTGCGCCGTCGGACAGCGGCACCAGCGGAAATTTCTGCCGCGAGCCGTAGCCGCCCCTGACCGTGATCAGGTCACGATAGTTGATGCTCGCGGCCGTCAGCCGCACCAGCACCTCGCCCCTCCCCGGCTGCGGCACGGGCTTGTCGACCAGCGCCAGCGCATCGATTCCGCCGGGCCCCTGCAGCTCGTAACATTGCATCCGATGTCTCCCGCCCACGCGGCGCCGCCGCTTCGTTGTTCTGCCGGGAATGGTGAAGCGTTTCGTGCCGGCGATCAAGCCGAGCCCCGTTCCGCGCGGCGGACAGACAATTCGAACGCGCGCATATCCGATGGTCGCGGCGCCGCCGGCTCTCAGTCATCGATCAGCGGGATCACGACATGGTTCAGCACATATTCCGTGCCAATCCAGGTGATGGTGATTGCCAGCAGCAGCAATCCAGCCAGCAGCAGCATGTCGCGCCGTTCCATCGAACACATACGCAGCAGCGCCGCTGCGCGTTTCGCATCGCAGCCATGCCACGCGCCGCGAGACATGCGACAGCCTGTGAGGAACCGCGCGCGGCGACCGCCGGTCCGCCGTCACATCGCCGCTTCGAACCTGATCCGGCAGACCAGACCCTCGTCGCGAAAATCCTGCTCGATGCTGCCGCCGATCGCCGCGAGGCTCGCCCGGATCATGCGCGTGCCGAATCCCTCGCTCCCAGGCGGCTCGATTGCGTGCGGACCGAGCTCGCGCCAGGCCACGGTGCCGCGACCACCTTCCTGCGCAATCTGGATCTCGAGCCGTCCGCCCTGACCGCGCAGCGCGCCGTATTTGACGGCGTTGGTCGCAAGTTCGTGGAACACCAGCGCGAGATTACGCACCGCTTCCGGCCCCAACGGCATGTCCGGGCCGTCCACCGTCACGGCGCCGGAGGCGCGATACGGCTGCAGCTCGACGTCGAGCAGCATGCGCAAGGTCATCAGGCGGTGGTCCGACCAGGCGAGACTATTGGCGCGCGCGACGGCGTCGAGCCGCAGCGCGATCGCTTCCCCTTTGGCGCGATCCTCGCCCGACAGGCTCGATCTGACGATCGCCTGAAACAACGCGAGCTGATTGTTCACGCGATGTCTCAGCTCGCCGAGCAGCAACTCGCGCGCATGCTCGCTGCGCTTCAGCTCCATCAGCGCGCCGCGACAGAGATGCCCGAGCCAGATGATCAGCGCCGCGGTGCTCAGGAATCCGACGAGGTTGATCGCCTCGGCATGATCCGGACGATCGGTGAAGCCGACGAGCACCACGGTGGCAGACAGCCAGGCGGCAAAAATGGCCGCGGGAATGCCGCCGAGCAGCGCGGCGAACACCACCGCAGGGTAGAACGTCGCGTAGGGCAGCGTCGCGCCGGCATAGTCCAGCCCGATCCGGCCCGCGGTCGAAATCGCGACGGCGAGCATGGTGAGCAGAAACGTGGTCGCCGACCACGGTCTGCCCCGAACGATCCAATCTGAGAAACTCCGACCCGCGCGCACGATTGACCCCGAGCGCAAGGTCTATCGCCGGACGCCTGCTGGAACAAGCTGAAGCAACTGCCGCATGGGCGCAAAAATTTTAGGAACTTTTGCCGCGCCGTTGCGTTCGACGGCCCTGTTGCGCCAGACGGAACGCATCATGCCGCGTGGTGGGAGAAGCGACCGCTGCGCCGCCACCGGCGAGCGTGACTACATGGCCCCTGGCGCCCGCAGCGCCTCTGCTCGACACCATCAGCGCTACTCCGCGTCGCGTCGGCGCAGCACGAATGCTGGACGTTGCATGATGAGCTCGTCGCCGGCTGCGCCGATGAACTGAAAGACAACGGTATCGGAACGCTGCACGCGAGAGAGCTTGTATCCAGCGCCTCTTGCTGCGCTAACCCTAGCGGCTTGCCGCTGAGCGCCGCAGCGTCGATCATGGCGGTCATGACGACGAAATCGCGCGAGAGACTCTACGGTGCCGGCATCCGCATCGCGCAGGAGCAGGCCGCGCGCGCGCGCAAGGAAGCGGATCGTCTGGCCTGCGACGCCTGGAACAAGCGGATGCTCGGCTACAAGGGACCGGCGCAGCCGTCGCCGCTGCTCGGTGACGCGCTCAACGCGGGCTATTACTATCTCGAAGTGCGCTGCCTCGGCTGCGACACCAATCAGACCGTTGCGCTCGACATCATCAGGCGCGCCAGGACGACGCCAATCCATGAACTCGAGCGCTACATGCGCTGCCAGGACTGCTCGCGGCTGCGCGGTCGTCCCTACAAGCGCAGCGCGCTGGTGGCATTGCGCGAGACCAAGATCTCGGCCGCGCATCCGGCCTCGACATGGTGGCCCGGTGAACGATAGACAGTCGAATGCCGAGCGTCGCGTCATCTCGCATCCCCATAGAGGTACTCCGATCAGGCGCTGACGGCGCCGCTCGAAAAAATGCATGGACACCCGGAACAATCATGACGATCCGTTGTTTCGAAAACTTGCCGGCGCGGCAGGGAAGCGGAACATGTCAGAGTTGATGACCCAGCCGGACAAGCTACGGGCCGACGCAGCGGAATGCGCCCTCATTCGTGATCTCGCCACCGACCGCGACAAGCGCGAGCTGTTCGCGCGCCTGGCCGAGCATCTGAGCATGCTCGCCGCCGAGGTCGAGCACGCGGCGCGCGCACGGGATGGGCGTGCAGAGAATGCGAGCCTGCGCTGAACCGCGAAGCTATCCGGACGAACTGCGCCGATTGCGCTCCGCTGCTGTCGCGGTGCTCGCCACACAATCGCGCAACTCCCATTCGCTATAGATCGGGATGATCCGCGATCGATTCGTGCAGCGAGCGATCACGCCCCTCTCAGCGCCACAGGTGCCGATCTTGCGACGTCTCCTCCCCCGTCTCGCCTGCCTCGTTCTGCCGCTTCTCCTCGCTTTCCCCGCCACAGCCGCTGAGCTCGTCGGCCGCGTCAGCATCGTCGATGGCGACACGCTGGACATTCACGGCGAACGGATTCGCCTGTGGGGCATCGACGCACCCGAAAGCGCGCAGCTCTGCCGCGGCCGCGACCGCAAGCCATATCGCTGCGGCGCGCTGGCCGCCAACACGCTGGACGCGTTCACGCGCAGCAAGGTTCTGCGCTGCCTGCCGGTCGATGGCGATCGCTACGGCCGCATCGTCGCGCGTTGCGCCGCCGGCGCGACGGATCTCGGCCAGTTCATGGTGTCGCGCGGGCTTGCGGTCGAGGAGCCGCAATATTCGCGCGGCGTTTACACCGCCGATCAGCGCGCCGCCCGCCGCGCCGGCCGCGGCATCTGGTCGGGCCGCTTCATCGAGCCGCCGCTCTATCGGAGCTGCATGCATGCCGGCGGCACGACGTCGGTGTGCTCGGACGGCGGGATCGGCTGGCGGTGAGCGCCGCCGCATGACGACGTCGCCTTCCACCACACCCGACACAACACCTCAATTGCCACGCGTTGGCCTCTGGCTGTACGGTCGCGCATCGCAGAGATCAGGGCTGGATGAGGACGATGACGGAGACAAAGACGCGCGTGGCGATCCTGTTCGGCGGCCGCTCGGCGGAGCACGACGTCTCGCGGGCCTCGGCGGCCAACATCGTCCGCTCGCTCGATGCCGGCCGCTACGCCGTCACGCTGATCGGCATCACCACCGACGGACGCTGGGTGCTCGCCGACGCTGCGAATGACGGCACAGGCGCGGCGCTGACCGTACCCGCTGACGGCCCGCAGATCGTGCTGCTGCCGGCCGGCCGGGGCCGCGCGCTGGTCATCGGCGACGGCGCCCCGCGCGAGCTCGCCTTCGACGTCGTGTTTCCGGTGCTGCACGGTCCGAACGGCGAGGACGGCACCGTGCAGGGCGCGCTGGAGCTCGCCGATGTCGCCTATGTCGGCGGTCGCGTGATGGGATCGGCGGCGGCGATGGACAAGGACGTCGCCAAGCGCCTGCTGCGCGATGCCGGCCTGCCGATCGTGCCGTTCGTCACCATGACGGAAGCGTCGCCTGTGACCTATGCGGCGGCGGTCGACGCCGTCGGGTCATCCGAGCTGTTCGTCAAGCCGGCCAATCTCGGCTCCTCCGTCGGCATCTCCAAGGCGCGCAACGCCGAGGAGTTCGAAGCCGCCTGCCGCCTGGCGCTGCGCTTCGACCTGAAGATCCTGATCGAGCGCTGCATCAGCCCGGTGCGCGAGATCGAATGCGCGGTGCTGGAGCATGCCGACGGCGAGGTCGCCGCCTCCGAGCTCGGCGAGATCGTGCCCGCCGACAGCCACGGCTTCTATTCCTATGAGGCCAAATACACCGATGCCAAGGGCGCCTCGCTGCACGTCCCGGCGCAGGTCGAACCCGCTCTCGCCGCGCGCATCCGCAAAATGGCCACCGAGGTGTTCGGCGTGCTCTGCTGCGAGAGTCTCGCGCGCGTCGACTTCTTCGTCCGCGGCGAGGAGGTCTACGTCAACGAGGTGAACACCCTGCCGGGCTTCACCAACATCAGCATGTACCCGAAGATGTGGGAGGCCACCGGCCTGCCCCAGCCGGCGCTGATGGACAGTCTGATCGCACACGCGCTGGCGCGCCATGCCCGGCTCAGGCAACTGGCGTCGCAGCGCTGAGGAACGCGTCTGCGGCCGCCGCAGGTCAGCGCGGCGCCACCTTGACGCCGGCGGCGACCCGGTCGCTGGGATAGATGATCACGACATCGCCGCTGGCGACGCCGTCGGCCACGGCGGCGAACCGGCCCGAGCGCCGGATGAGCCGGACGGTGCGCAACTCGGCGCGCCCATCCTTCAGCGCGAACACCGACCAGTCGTCACCGCGCTTGAACAGCGCGCCGGTCGGAACGATGGTCGCATCCTCCTGCGTGAAGACGACGATCTGCGCATCGAGCTGATAGGCATCGCCGAGCCGCTGCCATTGCTCGGCCGGCGAGACGATGTCGATCAGCACGTTGACCCGCTGCTCCTCGACGCCGAGCGTGGAGATCTTCGTGAAAGCCGCCGGCTCGACCCGGCGAACCCGGCCCGACAGGCGGCCTGCCCCGCCCCAGCGATCGATCGTGACCTCGGCGCCGGGACGGATCTCGACCGCGTCGGTGCTCAGCACGTCGATGACCACTTCGAGATCACGGGGATCGCCGAGCTCGAGCAGCGCCGCGCCTGGCTGCACCGTCGTCTCGCTTTCCTGGATCACTTTCAGCACCAGCCCGCCGACCGGCGCGGTCACGCTCCAGCTATCCGCCGGCGCATCGGCATCGGTCTTGCTCCCGTAGCGCGCCAGCATCGCCCTGAGCTGGCTGAGCTCGTGCTCGGCGGCATGGTCGGCATATTCGGCGGCGCGCAGGTCACGTTCGGCAATCCGCATCGCGAGCTCGGCGCGCTCCCGGGCCTGCGCCGTCGCGGCTCCGCTGGCGGCCAGCGCCGTGGTACGCGCCAGATCGGCGCTCGCCTGTGCGCTCTGCGCCTGCGCTCGGGCCACCACCTCCTTGGCGCGCTCGACATTGGCCTCGGCCGCACCGAGCAGCTCCTCGACCTCGCGGCGGGCCCGCGGATCGAGCAGCGGCGCCGGCGCCGGCATGATTGTGGCGACCACGTCGTCGGCCTTGACCTGGTCGCCGGCCTTGAAGCGGATGCGGCCGAGACGGCCGGCGAGCGGCGCGGCCACGACGTAGCGCTGGCGCACCCGCGTCTTGCCGTCGTCCTCGACGGTGGCAACGAACCGCCCTTTCGTCACCGCGGCGGTCTCCACCGGGACGGGGCCCGGCATCATCATCCAGGCGATGACGGCGGCCGCCGCCAGAACGCTCGATACGATGACGACGCGGCGCAAAACGGGTGGCATGCTCATTCCCTGGTCTTGAGGGCCGCGACCAGATCGAGCTGATCCACCCTCCTGCGGACGATGATGGCGCTGATCGCGGCGCTGGCCAAGACCACCGCCGTGGCGATCAGGTAGGTCTGCGGCGCGATCACGCCCGGGATCTGGAAGCTCTCGCTGGAATGCAGCCGCGCGATCAGCCCGATGATGGCGTGCGACAGCCATAGGCCGAGCGGAATCCCGACCGCGATGTCCAGCGCGAACTCGCCGAACAGGATGCCGGCGACCTCGCCGCGGGTGAAGCCCAGCACCCGCAGGCTCGCGAGCTCCCAGGCGCGCTCCTGCAGGCTGATGCGGGCGCTGTTGTAGACCACGCCCACGGTGATGATCGCGGCGAAGCCGGTGAGGATGCCGGCGGTGACGAACACGAGGCCCGCGATCTTCTCGATGAAGGATGCGAGGGTGTAGGCCTTCATCGTCACGGATTCGATTTTCGGCATGCTCTTGAACCTCGCGCCGAGCGCAGCCAGCGCCGCCGGCTCGACCTGGAGGCTCGCCGCCGAGATCACCGCGCCTTCGCCGGTGAAGCGGTTGAGCGTGTCGATGTCCATGTAGGACGCCATGCCGATCGCCTCGTCGACGATGGCGCTCACCGGCAGGTCGCGCCGCCGACGGTGGCCTTCCATCGCCTCCACCGTCACGACCTGCCCTGCGCTCAGCGCCAGCCGCTCGGCAAGGCGTCGGGTCAGCGTGATGCCATCGGGCGCCGCGACGATCGGACGACGCGCGGAATCGTGCGGTCGCCGCAGCTCGTCGGTGGCCGCCAGTCCGATCACCGAGGTGAGGTAGCTCTGGTGCCCGGCCCGCAGGCGCACCGGAACGATGCGCTGGCCTTCGATCGCGAGCACGCCGGGCTGGCGCGCCAGGTCACGCAGGATCGCGCGGTCCATCGGATGGATGAAAGTGATCGTGGCGTTGCCGCGCTCGACCAGGTTGAACTGCAGCTCGATCATCTCGCCGATGGCGTCGCGCCAGAAGATCCCGAGCACCATCATCGGCACCGCGAAGGCGATGCCGACGATGGTGAACAGCGAACGGAACGGCCGCCCCGCGACGTTGCGCAGCATCATCATCCGCCGCGCGCCGAACGCCGTGCCGGGCAGGATGCGCTCGATCCAGGAGCGGCGGAACCCCAGCGGCATCGCGGGCCGCATCGCCTCCGCCGGCGCAAGGCCGACGACCTCCTGAAGCGCCGTGACGACGCCGAGGGCGCCCGCCGCGACGCTGATCGCGACACCGGCCACCGCCGCCCATGGCGCCAGCCGAAACGGCAGCTCCGGAAGACGGAAGAACCCCTGATAGCTCGCGATCATGGCATGGCCGAAGCCGACGCCGCCGGCGATGCCGAGCACCGATCCGATCAGCACGATGACCAGCATCAGCTTGAGATAATGGAAAGTGAGCCGCAGCGTCGGAAAGCCGAGCGCCTTCAGCGCCGCGATCTGCTCGCGCTGCGCGGCGACCAGCCGCCCGAGCGCGCCGTTGAGCAGGAACGTGGCGACACCGAAGAAGATGATGGGGATGGTGATCGACATCACCTTCTGCTGGTTCAGCTCGTCCTCGAGAAAGCGGTTCGACGGCTGGTCGCGCCGCGCAATCGCGCCGATCGAGCCATAGGGCTCGAGCAGCCGGTCGAGCTCCTCGATCACGGGCTTGGGATCGACACCCGGAGCGAGCGCGACCACGGCATCGTTGAACGCTCCTTTCATGTCGAAGGCGGCCTCGGCCGCGCTCCGGTCGACCCACAGGATGGCGTAGAGGCAATCGTCGGGGATCGGCAATCCCGGCTTCACCGCGTAGACATATTCCGGCGACAACGCGATGCCGGAAACCCGGAAGCCCTGCACGCGGCCATTGAGCAGCACGCGGATGTCGTCACCCGGACTGACGCCATTGGCCTCGGCAAACGCCTCGTTGACCGCGGCGCTGCGGGCGGCACCCGGCTCGGGCGCTGCGCCGCGGCGCAGATGCAACCGCGCCAGGGGCTCATCGCCGGCGTGGGTCAGCGACACCAGGCGGGCCGAGACCGGTTGCGAGACGGCCGGCCAATCGACGATGACCTCGCGCACGATGCGCGGCTCGACCGCGACCACGCCAGGAATGGAATTGAGCCGCGGCACCAGCGCGAGCGGCGCCCGCTTCAGCGTGACGAAGATCTGCGGAAACCGGCCGTCGGCATAGAACTGCTCGCAGCCGCCGCGCAGGGACAAATAGGTCGAGACCGAGCCGACGAACACGGCGACACCGGCCGCCACCAGCAGCGCGATCGTGACCACCTGTCCGCGCATCGCGCCGACGTCGCGCCACAGCTTGCGGTCCAGCAGGCTCACCAGCGCACCTCATCGGCCGAGAGGCGCCGCGCATTGCGCGTCTCGCCGACGATGCGCCCGCCGCCGAGCCGGAGCACGCGATCGGCCATGCCGGCGATCGCCGCATTGTGCGTGATGATGATGGTGGTCGTCCCGAGCTGCGCGTTGGCGCGCGCGATCGCGGCGAGCACGACCTTCCCCGTCTCATAGTCCAGCGCACCGGTCGGCTCGTCGCACAACAGCACGTCGGGCGCCTTGACCATGGCGCGGGCCACCGCGACGCGCTGCTGCTCGCCGCCGGACAGCTGCGAGGGAAAGTGGTCGATCCGCCGCTCGAGGCCGACGAGCTTGAGCACCTCGAGCGGATCGAGCGGCTTGTCGGCGATCTCGGTGACCAGCGCGACGTTCTCGAGCACCGTCAGACTCGGGATCAGGTTGTAGAACTGAAACACGAAGCCGACATGCTCGCGCCGGTAGCGCGTCAGCTCGGCATCGCCGGCGCCGACCAGTTGATGATCGCGCCATTGCGCTTCGCCCGACGTCGGGCTGTCCAGTCCGCCGAGGATGTTGAGCAGGGTCGACTTGCCCGATCCCGATGGCCCGAGCAGCACCACGAGCTCCCCCTCGTAGATGTCGAGGTCGACATCGCGCAACGCATGCACCTCGACCTCGCCCATCCGATAGGTCTTCGAGAGCTTGCGCGCGCGGAACACCGGGGCGGCGCCGGGCCGATCAGAAGGCGCGGCGGGGCCCCCGTCGTTGGTGACGGCCGAACTCATCGGGCTGCGGTTCCTGCACCAAAGGCCCGCATCGAACGTGCGAGACGTCTCACGCCTGAATCCTCGACATCGGATGACATCCCCGACCATCGGTCGGCAGCCATCGTCATCCGTTGATGCATGTCAAGCGGACCACATCATCACGTGGCCAACGCGCTGATGCCCATCAGACCGCGGTCGCGATCACATACACCAGCACGGCTGCGCCGAGGCAGCGGCGCCAGGGGTTGACGCCGCGCAGGAGTTCGTCGAACGCCCAGACGAAGAGACTGGCTTTGACCAGACAATCCAGATTGGCGCCTGTCTGACCCGGCGGATGCCAGACCCAGCCGACGAGGCTGCCCGCCAGCACGATCCAAAGAGCGGGGTTCGGCATCTGGGCGATCGTGATCTCGCCGGTCGCGCGATTGCGGAAGAACCAGTTCAGGAATCGCGACATCGGACCACCCGCGTTCGTCGTGACATGGTCATGCGCCCTCCCGAGGACGACACCCGCCAGGATATTCGTGCCCGCTTAACGGGGGAGATGCATCATGGTTGCCGGTAGCAGCGATGCGCAGATGTCGTGACCTCGCAAGACGGAATGCAGCGCCACCGGCATTTTCACGGGCGCCGTTGTCTTGCTAGTCTGCGCATGACTGCGCGAGGAAGAACCGCAGCATCTCCCGCGTCGCATCCGGTCCTTTCGGATCGGTGTAGGATCCGGCCGGACTGCCGCCGGACCAGGCGTGAGCGGCACCGTGGACGGTCCAGTGCTCCGACGTCACCTTCCCGCTCGGCTCCGTCAGAATCGTCCGCGTATAGGCATGGCCACCGGGCACCCGCCCGTGCACGACCGACGATGTCCCGCGCATGGCGCCGGTCGCCTGCGCAACGACCCGGTCGCCGTTGGCGGGATGCACGGTCGTGTCGCGATCGCCATGGAAGACGATCGTCGGCACAGCCGATCTCCGATCCGCCGCGTGGCCGGCGCCTTGGCGCATCGCCATCAACGCCGAGGGAAGATCGCGCGCGGCCCCGCAGGCGAGACCGGAATGGACGCCCGCTGCGGCGTAGAGATCGGGATAGGTCGCGGCCATGATGGCGGCCGTGGCGCCTCCGGCCGACAGGCCGGCGACATAGACGCGCCTGGAATCTACAGCATGGTCGCGCATCACCTGGCGGGTGATGCCCGCGATCAGCGACGGCTCGCCGCCCTCGCGCTGCTGGTCGCCGGTGCGAAACCAGTTCCAGCATTTCGACTGATTGGCACCGCTCGGCTGCTCCGGATAGACGACGAAGCAGCTCTGCTCCTCGCCCAGGAAGTTCATCCGTGTGCCGGCCGCGAAATCGTCCGCCGACTGTGTGCAGCCATGCAGCATGACGACGAGCGGAAGCTGACGGCCCTCGGCCCTGCTGGGGATCAACAGCTTGTAGCTCCGGCGTCCCGCCGCGTTGCCGAAGCTGGCCTGGACGAATCTTGCACCTTCGGGGGTGGTGTCGCGCGCCGAAGGCGCGCGCAGATGCGGACCTCGCAGGCCGAACCCCGGCAGCTCGCCGAGATCTTCGCGCCGGACGGGTCGCTGGCGCGCCTGAGCGGGCTTGGCTTGCCATGGCTTGGCTTGCCATGGCTTGTGCGATGGCTTGGCCTGCGTGGCGCGCGCTTGCGCCGGGGCAACCTTCGCGGACGGCCGGTCGCGCTCACTGACGCGCGTCGCCTGTCCCTCGATGGTCGGAGGCGCGAGCCGCGCCGGCACTGATCGCACTGGACTGGCCGCTGCCGCCGGCGAGCCATCGCCGCGCAGCATACGTTGCAGCAACGCCGTGGCCTCGCCCAACTGGCCGGCCCGCGTCAGGCGCGTCGCTTCGCGCATGATCTCTTGGTTCAGCATCGCGCTACCTCATTCTGTCGGCGAGAGCGGCCTTGACCGCGGGGGTGGCATGCAGTGCGCCCAGCACGGAGACCGAGGCGACGGTGGCGCGGGCCAGCTCGGGCGTCACATCGGCGGCGATGGTGGCAAGCCCAAGCACGTTGATTTGCAGCATCTGCCCTGCCCGCTGCGCCGCTTCGAGATCGGCGCGGCTGTAATGCCGCAAGCCGAGGTCCAGGCTGTTGCGCACCGTCGACTGCCTGACCACGTCGGCGTGCCGGTCGAGCTGATTGCGGATCGCGGTGCGGATGAAATCGGTGCGATTGGAATAGAACCCTTCCCGCACCATCAGATCGACCTGACCGAGATCGACGTAGCCGAGATTGACGGTGATCTTCTCGGTGTCCGGAACTTTCCCGCGGAGTGGGTGGACGTTGTCGGGCACAGCGGCATCCAATTCCACCATCCACTGGGATGGTGCATGGATGGCATATGGATGCCCACCGTTGACATTCAAGGCGCAAGCGCAATGTTCCGCCAGGGAACCGGTGATGCCGCGAGCTTCCTGTCGATCCTATCGCCTGCCAGCGCGGCCCGGCTCGATGCAGCAACCGAGGAAAGGGCCGGTCCAACATCGGAGGGGCAAGATAGAGCGTGCAGTCGCCACTGCCCCACCGCCGCGCACGCCGTCGTTAGTGTAGTGCACAGTAACCCCGGGGCCGTAACCCTGGTCATCGTCGAAGGCGGACGATCCAGTACGCCGAGGTTTTTCGGTTCGGTATCTTCTGCAGCAGAATACTGGATGCTCCGCTTTTGGCGGAGCATGACAGCATTGGAGACGGCGAGAGCTCATCCCACGGCCAATTGCCGATTCTCAGGAAATGCTCGTCTCGTTCGCCCCAAGCACCAAGACTCACCGCGGCGGCATCTTCTCGAATTTCGGCAGCGCCGGATCGAGGTGATCCCAGGCGTACCCGGCTGATGTCCACGACACCAGTTGCGGCTTGTAGCGGCCGGGGTCGTCGAGACTGGCCGGCGGGACGATGAACACCTCGGGCATCGCGGGAAATGTCAGGTGAACGTGCGAGCCGCAGGTCGGGCAGAAGGCGCGCCGCTTGACGGTGCCGCCGTCGCCGATGCTCTGCCAATGCGACACCTCGCCGTCGACCTTCACCTCCGCCGCGACGAAGGTCAAATGCGATTGATGCCCGGTGCCGCTGTCGCGCTGACATTGCCGGCACTGGCAGTCCAGCATCACGGCCGGCTCGCCCGTAATCTCGTAGCGGACTGCGCCGCAGGCGCAGCCGCCGGCATAGGACTTCGTCATGTCGCTCTCCTTGTTCAATGCGGCCGCTGCGATGACGCCTGTTCGGCGGCGATCTGATCGAGCTTCTTGACGACCGTCTTCCAGCCCTCGCCCATCTTGCGATAGGCGGTGTCATTGGTCGGCAGCACGAAGCCGGAATGCACCAGGCGAAGGCGCGTGCCCGTGTCCGCCTTGGAAAGACTGAAGGTGACCACCGTCTCCAGCTTCGCGCCGTAGCCGACATTGCTGTCGTGGCCGCCCTTCCACGCGTAGGACAGCCGCTCGTTCGGCACGACCTCCAGCACCTCGCAGTGAATGGTGCCATCCCATTCGCCGGCCGGCGTCGTTTGAAAGGTGAACCGATTGCCGATGATCGGCTCAAAGCCCTTGGGCGCCATCAGCCAGCGGCCGATCAGCTCGCCGTTGGTCAAGGCTTTCCAGATGATCTCCGGCGCATGCGGAAAGATGTCCTCGACGACAATGGCCCGCGTATCCGCGTTCACGGCTTGGTTCATGGATCGATGTCCTTCAGCAGGTTTCTCAGATTGGCAAAGCGGTCGCGCCAGAACGCGCCGTAATGGCTCATCCAGTCGGCCAGCGGCTCCAGGCCGCGTGGCTCCGCGCGGTAATAGACCTTGCGGCCCTCGGGGCGCTCGCAGACCAAGCCGGCCTGTTTCAAGGATTTCAGATGCTGGGAGATCGCGCCCTGCGTGACGGTGCTGCCGCGGGTGAGTTCGACGACGGTGATCTCGTCGGCCTCGACGATGCGCTCGAACACCGCACGCCGCGTCGGATCGGCCAGCGCGCGCATGACGGCAGTGATGGGTTCAGGCTGGATCATGAAAAAACAATAGCAATCGCTAATCAATTAGTCAACACTAATATTATTGGAAAGACCGCCTGGCGTTTCGCCATGGCAAGGGGAGCCAACCTCCACGGCTAAATCGCCCACTCGAAAATCCGAATTTTTATTCTTCCGTTTTTCAGAATTTGATGCTACGGTGTCGCGTCCCGCCTCGATTGAGGGGCGTTTCGCGATCGTCACGAGCGTTGGGTGCGGGATGCGGTGGGCGTGTCGGGTTGCAGCGTGAGCGATCATGCCGACGAACGATCCGATGCGCACGGCGAAATCGTGTGGTCCTGGCATCCCGGTGCTGATGCCAAGCCGGCGCTGCAAGTTCGACGAGCGCGCGGGCATTTCGGTGACAGTGCACTTAACTTCTTAGGCGTTTTGATTGCGCGTTTGACGACAAGGCACTCAGGCTCGCAGCCGCGCCGGCGCCTTGGCCGCGACGCTCACCCGTCCTCCGCCTCGGCCGGCTTCGGCCCGCGTTTGGCGGGCTTGAGCACGCGCCCGGTCAATTTCTCGATGCGGGCGAGGAAGCGGTCGCTGCCGATCGGCCGGCCGATGCTCTCGGCGGCGCGCAGACGCGCGAACAGCGCATCCTCGTCGTCCGGCGCGCGGCTCAGGAGTCCGGCGATGTCCGGGAACATCGTCTTCACCGGCTCACGTGCGGTCAGACCGTCGTCGCGCCCGCGCAGATGCGCGCGCGTGCTCGACCAGGCCCAGTCCTGGGCGCGAGCCACCAGCCGCGCCCGCACCGGATTGAGACTGACGTAGCGCAGCGCCGCCGCCAGATGCGCCTCGTCCATCGCCACCGCGCCGAACCGCCCCTGCCAGAAATGCCCGCTGCGCTTGCGGCGCGCCTGGATGACGCCGGCATAGCTGCGATGCACCCGCGACAGCGCCCGGCGCAGACCGTCGGCATCCGACGGCACCAGGATCAGATGCACGTGGTTCGGCATCAGGCACCACGCCCACACCGCGACGTCAGCCGCCCGGCAATGGGTCGCGAGCAGATCGCGGTACAGCGCGTAGTCGTCGTCGCCGAAGAATGTCCGCGCCCGACCATTGCCGCGCTGGGTGACGTGGTGCGGCAGACCAGGGATAACGACACGGGCAAGGCGGGCCATGCAGCATCATGCGCACTCGGACGGCGCATGTCAAATTAAGTGCACTGTCACCGTAAATCCGTCAGCATTTCCATAAGAATCACGGTTATCCTTGCAGCATCCGCATGCGTTACATCTGGATCGATCGTCTGCGCGCTTCGTTCTATTTGATCGATAAATTGGCTAGCCAGCTCCTTGTTCTCGGATCCGTGCACTGCCCGAAACTGGCGCACTACGGCTTGATCCTGAACAAGCTGGAGCGCTACAGGCATCAGCTCCTCGCGCGACCGAAGTGCCCTCCGCTGTAGAATTTCCTGCCAACGATCCGTCGAATGTTCAGTCGAACCAGCCTCCGGACGGCCAGTCGTTATGTGGAGAACGTATTTTGGTTTTTCTTCTTCGGCCATTACGACCCCCATGTTATTCTAAGGAGCGAACTGATCGACTGCTCTAGCAGTTAAGCATCGGAAGAGAATGGCCCACTTTGAACTAATGAGCTATCTCTCCAAGGCGGGCCATGCGCCATCTTGCGCACTCGGACGGCACATGTCAAATTAAGTGCACTGTCACCTTAAATCCAAATCTATTCATTCGAGCACTTAAACAAGCTCTTTGGCTGACGACATGTGAGATCCCAATGCCCCGCAAATCGGCAAGACGACAACACGATTCGACGGCCATCGGACTCGCCAGCAATTGAACAGTGCTCGTCATCCAGCAAAATGCCGCTATCTGTCATTCGCCAAACGCCTTGAATAGATTCTGCCTCACCCGTCGGCTCAAGTACAAATCCCGAAAGCGCGCCGCCTTCGAACAAGCAAATTCTGACAAGCCACCGCCTATTTGAGGAGGGCTTCGAATCTAGCCCGCGGTCGACGCTCAACGCCCAACAACCTCTTACGTCCTTCTGCAACAGATTCTTGGCCGATAGCTCCTGAGAAAGCCCGACCGATGTGAAGCAGAGCAAAGCGGGCAGCAGTATCGAACCGCTCAGCGCGCGGATCGGATACAACGCTAAAAATATCCTTATTAGCCTCTGCGAGCCATTCATGGTTACGACTATTAGACCCGATTGACGGAGTTACGGTGACAGTGCACAAAACTGCGCAAGCCTGGTTTCAGCGTCCCCCCGCTCAATCCTCCTCTACGGGCTTCGGCCCGCGTTTGGCCGGCTTGAGCACGCGCCCGGTCAATTTCTCGATGCGGGCGAGGAAGCGGTCGCTGCCGATCGGCCGGCCGATGCTCTCGGCGGCGCGCAGACGCGCGAACAGAGCCTCCTCGTCCTCCGGCGCGCGGGTCAGGAGTCCGGCAATGTCCGGGAACATTGCCTTCACCGGCTCACGTGCGGTCAGGCCGTCGTCGCGCCCGCGCAGATGCGCGCGCGTGCTCGACCAGCCCCAGTCCTGGGCGCGCGCCGCCAGCCGCGCCCGCACCGGATTGAGACTGACATAGCGCAGCGCCGCCGCCAGATGCGCCTCGTCTATCGCCACGGCGCCGAACCGCCCCTGCCAGAAATGCCCGCTGCGCTTGCGGCGCGCCTAGATGACGCCGGCATAGCTGCGATGCACCCGCGACAGCGCCCGGCGCAGCCCGTCGGCATCCGACGGCACCAGGATCAGATGCACGTGGTTCGGCATCAGGCACCACGCCCACACCGCGACGTCAGCCGCCCGGCAATGGGTCGCGAGCAGATCGCGGTAGAGCGCGTAGTCGTCGTCGCCGAAGAATGTTCGCGCGCGGCCATTGCCGCGCTGGGTGACGTGGTGCGGCAGACCAGGAACGACGACACGGGCAAGGCGGGCCATGCGCCATCTTGCGCACTCGGACGGCGCATGTCAATTAAGTGCACTGTCACCGTAAATCCGAAGCTCGATGATAAACAATCTCAGCTAATGCGGCGGCGAACTGAACCGGATCAAGACTATTGTTGCTCATTATATTCCCCCGAAGATGTTTACAAGCGAGTAGCGCTTGAAGAAATAGACGTATTCAGCGCGTTCGAAGGCATAACCAAAATCACCGGTATGCCGCTGCAGCTCCTCGTTGATCGGCTGCCCGTTAATTCGATTTGCATTAGGGTTGCTGTTAGAACTAATCTCAGATGGCAGGCCATCAATGTTCCAGACGACATCGCAAAACGCGAAACCCTTGAGCTCGGGCCGTACGCTGACGTCGACATAGCTTTTTCTCGGCTTCGCCTTGATCTCGGCCGGCAACTGCCCGGTAGCATCGAGACGGTTCAACGATAGATCCGACGCTGCCGGATACACGTCGCCGACAACGTGCCCGGTGAAGAAGATCAGCGCCCCTGGCTTATGACGCGGAAGCCCAGGGAAGAACGTCGATTCCGTAGGAAAAAACTCGTAGAGGGGGCTATCTTCGAACAGCACCTTCCTTCCATGATAGTCGCCAGCAGAATAGAGCGCGCGTTGCGCGTCGCCGTTTGGATACCAATAATCTGGCCTGCTCGCAGGCCAGAATGGCCGGATCGCTTCGCTCACTGTATCCGGCAGTTTCACGCGCGAAAGGCCGCTACATATAGACCCCATCGCACGATAGCCGGGCTTCCATCGTACTTTCTTCCAGCGATCCACCTCGTTGATACCTAGCAATCCATACGTTACGAAATTCTTTGAAGCCTCCGTACCCCGCCATTCCTGCCATTCTTCGCGCGTCGCCTTGCTGATCGTAGCACCGAAAAACTTCAATTCGGAAAGCGGGCTCTCGTAAGCATCTTCGGACGCATAAGCTACGCCGAACCAAGGTGCGTCCGCACTCTCGTAAGTCACAATTAGTGGCAGCAGGCTCTTTGGGACCTTTCCATTGTCGGTCGTCTCACCACCACAAGCCTCCGGCGGCCGCACTACTACGCCGTGCCCGTCCTTCATCTTGAGCCCGAAGGCCATCGGCGCCACGCTGACCTCGACGGTTCGGTCATTGTCCTTGTACGTTGTGATGCTTACGCGACAGCCGACCACGATATCGAAATTGAGAGGCTCGCCCTTGTAGGCGAGCTTGACCTTCAGGCGATAATAGGTCGCGCGATCCTCTCCGGGAGTTCTCACCTCGCGCGACTTGGTAAAGCTCGAATCACCAAAAAGAGCTCGCGAGCTCATGCCCAGCAGCACAATACCTGCGCCGATTCCAAGGAGGACAACGATAAATCTCCTCATCCTAGCACTCCAGAAGCCAACGATTCTGCGAACTGTCTTCCAGCGAGATTTGAGACGAATCTACAATCGTTTACTAAGATGGATATCTGCATTCGCGGTGAATGACGCGAAAGGAGGTCGATCAAGACGGTCATCGTTCCCTCAAGCTCTCGTGCCGATACCTCAAGCGCGGCGACATCACATACTCGATGATCCGCCGTGTCCCCGTCTTGATCTCCACCGTCACCGCCATGCCTGGCGCCAGCGCCACCATCTTATCCTCGACCTGCATCTGCTTCTCGTCCAGCGACACCCGCGCCGAGTAGATGAACTCCTGCCCCGCCGGCTCGCTGGTCTCGGCGAGCGCGCCAGCCAACTTGCCGCCGTTCTGCTTGTCGGCCGGCTTCTCGCGGACGATGGAGTCCTGCGAGACGCTCAGTACCTTGCCGTGGACGAGGCCGTAGCGGGTGAAGTTGAAGGTGTCGATCTTGATCTCGGCCGGCTGGCCGATATTGACGAAGCCGATGTCGCGGTTGGCGATCATGACCTCAGTCTCGAGCTGACTGTCGGCAGGCACGATGAGCATCAGTTGTTGCGCCGGTGTGACGACGCCGCCGACGGTGTGCAGCGCGAGCTGCTGCACGGTGCCGTCGATCGGGGCGCGCAGCACCTGCTCGGCGACCTTGCGCTCGGCCTTGACGAGGTCCTGCGTCAGCTCGTCGGTCTTCTTCTCGGCATCAGTGAGATCGGACAGCACCTGGCGCTCGAAGCCCGAGCGGGTCTGCGCCAGTTGCTGTTCCAGCGCCAATCGCGCGGCCTCGATCTCGGCCAAGCGCCGCGTCTGAACGACGCGCTCGCTCTGCTGATCGATCAGCCGCGACTGCGCATCGATGAAGGCGATCTGGTTGCCGTACTGGATCTCCTTGGCGTTGCGGCGGATGTCGGCGGTCTCCTGCAGGAACGGCAAGGTGGCGTCGATCTTGGCGATCGCGGCCTCGATCGACTGCGCCTCGGCGCGCTTCTGCGCGATCTGCTGCAGGTTGGAGGCGAGCTTCGACAGCTGTTCGGCGGCTTGCGCCTGCAGCGCGGCGCGGATGCGCGCGACGTCGTTGGGCGTGGCGCCTTGCGGCACCACCAGCGGCCGCAGCTCGGCGAGATCGGCGAAGCTGTCGCGCAGCACGCCGAGCCGGGCGACATCGAGCCGCGCCTGCATCAGGCCCTGCGCGACGCGGCGGCGCTCGGCCTCGGTCACGGTGCGGTCGAGTTCGACCAGCGCTTGCCCCATCATCGCAGGCTCCTCCCAGCCTGGGAGGAAACATCCTCCGCCCATCCGAGCAAGGCGAGATTGCCGGCAGCAAAAATCAGGTTTGCCAAATCGTTACAAGGGGATCACGGTTTCGGCCGGCGGCCTCGAAGATTCTTCTTCTGTTTTTCGGAATTGCATGCTATGATCCGCGCCGTCCCGCCTCACTTGAGGGGCGTTTCGCGATCGTCACGAGCGTTGGGTGCGGGATGCGGTGGGCGTGTCGGGTTGCAGCGTGAGCGATCATGCCGACGAACGATCCGATGCGTACGGCGAAGTCGTGTGGTCCTGGCATCCCGGTGCTGATGCCAAGCTGGCGCTGCGAGTTCGACGAGCGCGCTGGCGACGGGGGCAAGAAAGCCGATCCCCGGGGAGATCACGTATAAGCCGTTCAAACCATTGCGCGGGGAAGGCCGGGATGATCCGGCCCGTACCTGTGGTTCCTGCCGCCTGCATTTTTTTCGCAGGCGGGCCATGGGTGCGACCGGCACCCGGCCTTTCCCGCGCCCTCATTCTCGAGAGGGCGATCAGACGAGCAAAACTCGGACGCGAAAGCGGGCGCGAGGATGAGAGCGCATGTTTCACGCTCTTCATGTCTCGGCGTCATTGCGAGCGAAGCGAAGCAATCCAGAGTCCCGCGACGACTCTGGATTGCTTCGTCGCTACGCTCCTCGCAATGACGCCTGCGTCTCCACTGTCGTCCCGGGCAAGCTGCGGCAACGCGTCAGCGTTGGCGCGGCGCCGCCCCCGGGACCATACTCCGCAGCGGTCGTGTGACGCACGCTGGAGCGTCCAGCTCGCACGCCCAACCCCGCCGGTGGTTATGGATCCCGGCGTTCGCCGGATGACACTGAGATTTTGACAGCCACCGTGGCCCCAATGCGCAGCTTTGAACCTTCGCCCCCGCTGCCCGAACACACCCAAGCGCCTCACTCCCGCCAAATCCCGCAGAAAAACCGACTGAATCCGCCTCCCCGATCCGGTAGACTCGCCGCGTGACCCATCGCCCTACGATTCTCGTCTTCGACTCAGGCCTCGGCGGCCTGTCCGTGCTGCGCGAGGTGGTGCGGGCGCGGCCCGATGCCCACTACGTCTATGTCGCCGACGACGCGTTCTTTCCGTACGGCCATCACAGCGAGGCGGCGCTGATCGCCCGCGTGGTGCCGCTGATGGGCGAGCTGATCGCCGCGCACGAGCCGGACCTCGTCGTGATCGCCTGCAACACCGCCTCGGTGCAGACGCTGGCGCCGCTGCGCGCGGCCTACGCGACGCCGTTCGTCGGCACCGTGCCGGCGATCAAGCCGGCCTGCGCGCAATCCCTGACGAAGCGCGTCTCCGTGCTCGGCACCAAGGCGACGGTGCAGCGCGAATACACCCACGCCCTCATCCGCGACTTCGCGCGGGGCTGCGCCGTCACGCTGGTCGGCTCGCCGGAACTCGCGTCACTGGCGGAGGCCGCGCTCAGCGGAACCCAGGTCAGCGACGCGGCCATTGCCGCCGAGATCGCGCCTTGCTTCGTGGGCGACGCCGCCGATCCCGCGGGCCGGACCGACACCGTCGTGCTCGCCTGCACGCATTATCCGCTGCTGCTCGATCGGCTCGAACGCCTGGCGCCCTGGCCGGTGACCTGGATAGATCCCGCGCCCGCCATCGCGCGCCGTGTCGTCGACCTGCTGGGCCCCCCGGCTGGCGGCCCCGACGATGGCGGCGCCACCATGATCTTCACCTCGAACAAGCCACATCAGCTCGGCCGCGCGCTCACGCCCTATTTCGGCGGCCGCGTCCCGGCCTGACGGAGACCGCCGATGGCCGCAGCGCCCAAACCGCTCAACCGCCTCAAGCAGGCCTGGCGCGACAAGAGGCCTACGTTCGGCGCCATCGCCACCATCCCGAGCATCCAGACCGTGCGCATCATGGCGCAGTCGCTCGACTGGATCATCGTCGACCTCGAGCATGGGCCGATCGATCTCTCCACCGCGCACGCGATGATCATGGCCACCGCAGGCACGCCCTGCGTGCCGCTGGTG
Source organism: Bradyrhizobium sp. SZCCHNS1050 (assembly GCF_032484785.1). Lineage (NCBI taxonomy): Bacteria > Pseudomonadati > Pseudomonadota > Alphaproteobacteria > Hyphomicrobiales > Nitrobacteraceae > Bradyrhizobium > Bradyrhizobium sp. SZCCHNS1050. The sequence continues at coordinate 1,598,756 of NZ_JAUETR010000002.1, forward strand.
CGCATCGCCGCCAACGAGCCGCATCTCGCCAAGGCGCCGATGGACCTCGGCGCGCTCGGCATCAACTTCCCGATGATTTCCAGCCGCGCGGACGCCGAGAAGGCCGTGCGCAGCGTGCGCTATCCGCCGCGCGGCGACCGCCTGTGGGGTCCGTTCCACGCCCCCTTCCGCTGGAACGTGTCGATGGCCGACTACATGGCCACCGCCGACGACGACATGGTCTGCATGGTCACGATCGAGCATGTCGAGGCGGTCGAGCGGATCGACGAGATCATGGCCACGCCCGGCATCGACATCGCGGTGATCGGCCCGGGCGATCTCGCCACCTCGATCAACAAGCGCGGCCAGCTCGATGATCCCGAAGTGAAATCCCTGATCGCCCGCGCCGAGGCCGGCATCCTCAGATCAGGCGTGCCGATCGGCGGCGCCGCGCGCTCGGCCGATCAGGCCAATGCGATGATCGAACGCGGTTACGTGGCGCTGGCGCTCGGCTTCGACTGGTCCTTGTTCCAGCGCGGCATCGCCGCGAGCTTCGAGGGGATCAAGCGCTGATTCGCGCCGTTTCGAGCCGCGCTTCATGTTTCAAACGAAAAACAACTTTGCGGGAGAAGACCATGAGGAAGAAGACGATTTTCGGCCTGTCGCCGGCCGTCCTCGGGGTCTGAGGCCAAGCCGCTCGCCTCGCCGGCGCCCTCGAACGGCGCTTCCGTAACCCGGCCTGCGGTGTTAACAGCAGCCGCCGCCGGGGAGCCGGACCAGGCCAAGCAGAACGAACGGGAGCGACAGGTTCAGGATGCGCGGAACCACCAGGCCGATTTCGCTGCACCGCCGTCTGATCATCGATCTGATGCACGCCTCGCGCGGCGTACCGTTCGTGTCGCTAGCCCGGACGATCCAGATCGGGCCGCTGCTGGAGGCCCGCGCCGCGGCCGTCCGCCCGCCCGGTTTCGCCGCGCTCTTCGTCAAGGCGTTCGCCCTGGTCGCCCGCGACGAGCCGGTCCTGCGCACGCTCTACACCGGGTGGCCGCGGCGCTGCCTCTACGAGCTGCCGCGCAGCGTCGCCACCGTCACCATTGCCCGGGTCGAGAATGGCGAGGATTGCGTGCTGCCGCAGCGCGTCTCCGGGCCGGAGGACATGTCGCTGGCCGAGATCGACGCGGTGATCCGGCAGGGCAAGGAGGCGCCGGTCGGGGACGTCGCTATGTTCCGCAAGATCATGCGGGCGACCCGGCTGCCGTTGCCACTGCGCCGGTTCGCCTGGTGGGTCGGGCTGAATTTCGGCCGCCAGCGCGCCAACTGGTTCGGCAATTTCTCCGTCACCAGCGTCGCGGCCTGCGGCGGCGGCCAGCTCCTTGCCCTGAGCCCGGGACCGTTCATCATCAATTACGACGTCGTCGGGCCGGACCAGACGATTCCCATCCTGATCCGCTGGGATCACCGGGTTACCGACGGCGCCATGATCGCCAGGACGGCGATCCGGCTCGAGCAGGTGCTGAATGGCGAGATCGCGGCCGAGCTGCGGGCCCGCCCGGTTCCCGGGCGCGGGCCGGCGGAGGCCGACCTGGGATGCGAGGCGGCGCGACAGAAAATGACCGTCCTGAGCGGGCCACAGGCGTGATTTGCCGGCAAAGGGGCGGTTGCGGTTTGACAAGGCAGCGGTTTCTCGCTTAAGAACCGCCCTGCTCGCGGGCCGCTTTCGGCCCGCGTTGCGTTTCGCGACCCGTGGCCTTCTCCCTTCATGCTTTGGGGAGGGGCCTGTCGGTGGACCGGATTTCCCGGACACACAGGAGGGCGCGTTTCCTCAAACCCTAACTTGATCGAAGAGGACGCGATGACTAAGCGCAGTGAGGCGAAGTACAAGATCGATCGCCGCATGGGCCAGAACATCTGGGGCCGCCCGAAGAGCCCCGTCAACCGCCGCGAATACGGCCCCGGCCAGCACGGCCAGCGCCGCAAGGGCAAGCTCTCGGACTTCGGCGTGCAGCTGCGCGCCAAGCAGAAGCTGAAGGGCTATTACGCCAACATCTCTGAGCGCCAGTTCCACGGCATCTATGTCGAGGCCGGCCGTCTCAAGGGCGACACCGGCGAGAACCTGATCGGCATTCTCGAGCGCCGTCTCGACACGGTGGTTTTCCGCGCCAAGTTCGTCTCGACCATGTTCGCGGCGCGCCAGTTCATCAACCACGGCCACATCAAGGTGAACGGCCGCAAGGTCAACATCGCGAGCTACCAGGTCAAGCCGGGCGACGTGATCGAGGTCAAGGAAGCCTCGAAGCAGCTCGCCGTGGTGCTGGAAGCGACCCAGCTCGCCGAGCGTGACGTGCCCGACTACATCGAGGCCGATCACTCCAAGATGACCGCGAAGTTCATCCGCATCCCCGCGCTGTCGGACGTGCCGTTCGCGGTGCAGATGGAGCCGCATCTGATCGTCGAGTTCTACTCGCGCTGAGCTTGACCGGACCGCGGTCCGGTCCCATCTGATAATCCGAAGGCCCTGGCACGCGCCGGGGCCTTTTCTTTTTGGGCTTGTTTTCGGATGGGGCGAACCGATTCCCGAATGCCACACCTGCCACGAATTCGCCCCAACCTGGGCTGACAGCTACTCCGTCCCGTGATTCACTGTCTGCAGTTGTAAAGTAGCGGGGCGTTCGCCATGGAGTTCAACAGGCGCAATATCATCTTCGGTGCGTTGCCGACCGATGCGGTCGGTGCCCCGCCTCTGCCGCCGTTGCGGGCGCCGCCGCTCAGCGCTCCGCCGTTACGCGCACGGACCTCCGGCGTCCGCTACCGCTTCAACGACGGCCTCTATCCCTCGACGGTCTTCGACCTCCTCGAACGCTCCTGCTGGCACGTCCAGTCCGATGCGACAGCCCATGTGATCCGCCATGTCGGGACCGGGCTCACCTTCGCCGATGCGCAGCTTCGCCACGATCCCTACGCGCTCGAGCTCCTCCACTGTTTCGACGACTCGCGCGAGCTCGCCGACGAATGGCACACCATGCTGGTCGGCTGGGCCGCGGTGAACATGGGCTGGAACATCAAGCGGCAACGCCCGGGCGCCGCGCTGCTTCTTTCACCGTCGCGGCAGAGCCCGCTCGAACCCTGGGTGTTCGATTGCACCGAGGCGCCGCCGCTGGTCGCCGAGCCGATCGAGAGCAAGCCGTTGCGGCGGCCGGACATCTGGCTCAACCCGCCGCGCGCGGCGTAATCGAGGAGGCGTTTTGCGGGGGCGATGCGAGTTGGGTAAGGTCCGGGTCGTGATAAGCCGAACGAGGACCGCCGATGTATTACACCCCGCCCGCGCGTGATCCCAAGGCGCCGCCCGTGCGCGTCAATCTGTTGTCGGACACGCAGACCCGCCCGACAGCCGCGATGCGCGAGGCCATCGCGCGGGCCGAGGTCGGCGACGAGCAGATCGGCGACGATCCGACCGTGCATGAATTGTGCGGCCGCGTCGCCGCGCTGCTCGGCAAGGAGGCCGCGGTGCTGATGCCGTCGGGCACGATGTGCAATGTCGCGGCAACGCTGGTGCATTGCCGCCCAGGCGACGAGATCCTGGCACACGAGACCGCGCACATCATCTCGCGCGAGGGCGGCGCGCATGCGGCGCTCGGCGGTTTCCAGGTGACGCAGCTGAAGGGGCCCGACGGGCAGTTCACGCCGGAGACGTTCCGCGCCGCGCTGCATCCGCGCTCGCGCTACCAGCCGCCGCAGACCGTCGTCAGTGTCGAGCAGACCGCCAATATCGGCGGCGGCACGATCTGGAAGAAGGCTGCGCTCGACGAGATCGCCGAGATCGCCAAGGCGAACGGCATGGCGACGCATATGGACGGCGCAAGGCTGCTCAACGCGACGGTTGCCACCGGCATTCCCGCTGCCGAGATGACCGCGGGCTGGGATTCGGCCTGGATCGATTTCTCCAAGGGGCTGGGCGCGCCGATCGGCGGCGTGCTCGCCGGCAGTGCCGCCTTCATCGACGAGGTGTGGCGCTGGAAGCAGCGGCTCGGCGGCGCGATGCGCCAGGCCGGCGTGGTCGCCGCGGCCTGCATCCATGCGCTCGATCATCACGTCGACCGGCTCGCCGAGGATCACGCCAATGCGCGGGCGCTGGCACGCGGGCTGTCGCAGATCCAGGGTGTCGAGATCCAGGAGCCGGAGACCAATCTGGTGTTCTTCAAGCCGGACGGCGCCGGCGTGTCCGGCGAGACGATGGTGAGTGAATTGCGCAAGCGCGGCGTGCTGCTGGCGATGATGGACGGCCGCATCCGCGCCTGCACCCATCTCGACGTGACAGCCGCCATGATCGAAGAGACGATCGGCCACGTCAGGGAGATCGTACGCAGGGCATGAGGATCATCGCACGCGCGCCCGGCAGACCTAATGCCGCACAGGGCACGCCGCTGTCAGCGCGGCGATCCCTTGCGAGCGCGGCTCTCGACGGCCCGGCTCAACGCCTCATCGTGCAACTCGGCACTCGCATCGGAAAAGCAGCAGAACACGATCTGCGACAGCGACGTCTCCGCGCTGATGGTCTCGATCGAAGTGGCGACCGCTATCGATGCCGCACGATCCGCAGGGAAGCGGAAGATGCCCGTCGAGATCGCGGGGAACGCGACCGAGTCCAAACGATGCTTGTGACACAGCTCGATCGAGCGCCGGTAGCACGAGGCCAGCAGCTCCGGCTCGCCGCGGTCGCCGCCCTGCCAGACCGGGCCAACGGTGTGGATCACGTGGCGGGCCGGCAGCCGGTAGCCTTTGGTGATCTTGGCCTCGCCGGTCCTGCAGCCATGGAGCATGCGGCACTCCATGACGAGGTCCGGTCCCGCCGCACGGTGGATCGCACCGTCGACGCCTCCACCACCGAGCAGAGACGAGTTCGCGGCGTTGACGATGGCGTCAACGCCGAGCTTGGTGATGTCGGCGACGATGACCTCGAATCGGGTCGCGCCGACCTTTCGGACCGGATAGCTCAGCCGGATAGCTCAGACAGAGGCCGCCGTCCCGACCGGGATGCCCTTGTCGGTGAACAGCTGCTGCAGCTCGCCGCTCTGGAACATCTCGCGCACGATATCGCAGCCGCCGACGAACTCGCCCTTCACATAGAGCTGCGGAATCGTCGGCCAGTTCGAGAACGTCTTGATGCCGTTGCGCAGCTCGGCGGATTCGAGAACGTTGAGGCCCTTATAGCCGACGCCGACATGGTCCAGGATCTGCACGACCTGGCCGGAAAATCCGCACTGCGGAAACTGCGGCGTCCCCTTCATGAACAGGACGACGTCGTTCGACTTCACTTCATTGTCAATGAATTGCTCAATGCTCATCTTCGCTTCCTCTAGGGCGCCTCAAGGAACGCCTGGGGCTCGGTGCGCGCTGATCGCCACCGGACGGATTTCGTCCGCAGCCGACCGTCACTTCTCTATATGTAGCGCAAACCGTTGTTCAACCAAAGTAAAATGCCGAGGATCGGCCGGCGACCCAGGCCCCGGCCGGACCATAGGCTGACGGCAGCAATATTATAGCCGGCACGAGGGTTTCATCCCGTAACCAAGCCCCTATTTAGGACGAACTGTCGAAAGGAACTTGTTCCGTCGAACATCGTTTTCTGCTGGCAAACGGAGACCCTCGTGACCAGTTCTGCCTCCGCTACGGCCCCGATCCCCGTTACTGATGCGCTTCAGAGCAGGTCCGGCTCCCTCGCCGGGCGCCTGACCGAGGCGTACCTCGCCGTCCGGGGCGAGACCGAGCGGCGCGCGGCGCCGCTGAGCCCGGAGGATCAGGTCATCCAGTCGATGCCGGACGCCAGTCCTGCCAAGTGGCATCGCGCCCATACGACCTGGTTTTTCGAGCAGTTCGTGCTGGGCGAGCACTGCCGAGGATATACCCCTTTTCACGCCGACTACGCGTTCCTGTTCAATTCCTATTACGTCAGTGCCGGCCCGCGCCACACGCGGGGCGAGCGCGGCTTGATCACTCGCCCGGGCGTGGCCGAGGTCACGGCATATCGGCGGCATGTCGATGCGGCGATGGTGGACTTCCTGGGCAGCGCCGATACCGCCACATTGACCGCGGTGGCGCCGCTCGTGGAGGTGGGCCTCAACCATGAGCAGCAGCATCAGGAGCTGATGCTGACCGATATCCTGCATGCGTTCGCGCAGAACCCGACGGCCCCGGCCTACGATCCTTCCTGGACCTTCCCTGCCCCCACGGAAACGGGCGAGGATTGGGTTCACCTCCCCGAGGGCATCCATACCGTTGGGCACGCCGGCGATGGTTACCATTTCGACAATGAGGAGCCGGCCCATCGCGCGCTGGTCGGGCCGGTGGGCATCGCGCGCAATCTCGTCACCAATGCCGAGTGGCTCGCCTTCATGGATGACGGCGGCTACCGGACCGCCACACTCTGGCTCATGGACGGCTTCGCCACCGCCAGCCGCGAGGGCTGGCAGGCTCCCGGGCATTGGTACAAGGTCGAGGGCGAATGGCGCATCATGACGCTGGGCGGACTGCGGCCGGTCGATCCCGCTGCTCCGGCGTGCCACGTCAGCTACTACGAAGCTGACGCCTTTGCCCGCTGGCGCGGCAAGCATCTGCCGACCGAGATGGAATGGGAGGTCGCCGCGCGCGGCAACCAGCTCAACGATGCCTTCGGCATTGTCTGGCAGTGGACCCGCAGCGCCTACAGTCCCTATCCCGGCTATCGTGCCATGGAGGGTGCGCTCGGCGAGTACAACGGCAAGTTCATGGTCAATCAACTGGTGCTGCGCGGCTCATCGCTCGCGACGCCGGTGGGCCACAGCCGTGTCACCTATCGCAACTTCTTCTATCCGCATCATCGCTGGCAATTCACCGGGCTCCGGCTCGCCGACTACACCTGAGCTATCAGCATTCGTTGCCCGACAGTCGCGCGTGTGTGCGCGTCCAGGAGAGTATCATGAACGTGCACGTCAACGCGCTGCTCGACGCCCATCTCCCCGACGACAAGACGTCGGCCTTTGCGACGGACGCCGTCGCAGGCCTCGCCCAGCAGCCCAAGCAGCTATCGCCGAAATATTTCTACGATGCCGCCGGATCCGATCTGTTCGAGCAGATCACGCGCCTGCCGGAGTACTATCCGACGCGGACCGAGCTCGGCATCTTGAGGGATCGCGGCGCCGAGATCGCGGCAGTCATTCCCGACGATGCCGCCCTGGTCGAGTTCGGCGCCGGCGCCACCACCAAGGTGCGGCTGCTGCTGGAAAGCTGCCGCTTCGCGGCCTACGTGCCGGTCGATATTTCCGGCGAGTTCCTGACCGCACAGGCCGACAGCCTGCGCCGCGACTTCCCGCAGCTCGCCGTGCACCCGGTCGTCGCCGACTTCACGACGGCGTTCAAACTACCTGACGCCATCGAAGGCAAGCCGAAGGTCGGCTTCTTTCCGGGATCGACGATCGGCAATTTCGAGCCGCATGAGGCGTGCCGCTTCCTGCGCTCGGCACGCGAGATCTTGGGGACCGGCGCGCGGATGATCGTCGGCGTCGACCTGGAGAAGGACGAACGTGTGCTGCACGCCGCCTACAACGACGCGGCCGGCGTGACCGCGCGCTTCAATCTCAACCTGCTGCTGCGGATCAACCGCGAACTCGGCGGCAATTTCGACCTGTCCGCCTTCGTCCACCGCGCGATCTACAATCGCGAGCAGCACCGCATCGAGATGCATCTGGTGGCGCGGAAGGCGCAAACGGTGCGGCTACTCGGCACCACCATCTCGTTCCGGGCCGGCGAGAGCATCCACACCGAGAACAGCTACAAATACAGCATCGCGCGCTTCGGCGCGCTGGCCCGCGGATCCGGCTGGAAAGTCCAGACCGTGTGGACGGATGCCGAGAAGATGTTCTCGGTTCAGGCGCTCGTCGCCGAGGCGTGAGGCTCCGGCTTCGACCGCAACGACAGCGTCTCCCACAGCGCGACGATCGCCAGTAGCGCGCTCGTCAGCGCCGAAAGCACGAGAGGCGACAGTTCGGTCGCGAACCAGCCGAGCCCGATCAGCGCGAGCAGTCCGGCGCCGTGCGACAACTGCAGGAAGCCGCGGATGTTGAACTTGAAGAGGATGGTCCCGAGCAGAAACACGAACGGACCGCCGATCGTCGTCGCCGCCGTATTCAGGTCGGTATGCCCGAGCGGGTGCTTCAGGACGATCTCGTCCGACACCGCCGACACGATGATGCCGGCGACGATCGGCATGTGCAAGTAAGTGTAGGCCGAGCGCGCCATCAGCCCGGATTGGGCCGACTGCGAAATCACTTCCGATCCCGCCTCAGCGCCGCGGTTGAAATACACCGCCCACATCGCCACCGTGCCGATGAAGGCGCTGGCGAAAGCGGCAATGTTGGCTCCGGTCCAGTCGAGCTCGGCAAAGGTCGCGCCGGTGACGACGATGGATTCGCCGAGCGCGATGATGATGAACAGCGCACAGCGCTCCGCCATGTGGCCGCCTTCGACCATCCAGTCCTCGACGGTGGAGGCACCCAGCCCGGGGACCCAGAAGCGGACGGCCGGCGACGCATATTCCAGGGTGAGCGCCGCCCCCCACAGCCCCATCCGTGCCGGGCCCTCGGCAAGGCCGCCGAGCAGCCAGAGCACGGCGGAGGCACTGAGCCAGGAGAGAATGCGGGCGGCGTTGCGGCGGACGGCAGATCGCTGCGGCGGCGTCGCGGTCAGCCAGAACGCGGTCCGGCCGACCTGCATGGCGGCGTAGGCCATGGCGAACCACAGGCCGCGGTCCTCGAACGCCCGCGGGATCGACATCGACAGAACGAGGCCCGCCAGCATCAGCGCGAACAAGAGACCTCGGACCAGCGCCTTCTCTGGATCGAGCCAGTTGGTAACCCAGGCGGTGTAGACCCATACCCACCAGACCGCGAGAAACAGAACGGCCGTCTGGGCGGCGCCGAGCGGCGAAAAATGGCCGATCAGATAATGCGAGATCTGCGTGACCGCGTAGACGAAGACGAGATCGAAGAACAGCTCGACGAACGTGACCCGGCTGTGCCGGTTCGGCTCGATGACGCGAAACAGCGCACCACGCGGATTGTCCACCGCCATCTCCCCCGGATGAGCGATCTCCCCCTAAGCAGTCAGCGCTGGTCCGGCACCCCGGTCTGCAGGGCCAGAGCATGCAGCACGTCACCCATCTGGCCGCGCAGCGATTGATAGACGAGCTGATGCTGCTGAACGCGGGATTTGCCGCGGAACGATTCCGAGATCACCGTCGCGGCGTAATGGTCGCCGTCGCCAGCGAGATCGCGAATCGTCACCTGTGCATCAGGGATGGCAGACTTGATCATCTGCTCGATATCGTGGGCATCCATGGGCATCCCGGTGCATCTCCTTGTGTCGGGCAGGCGCCGCATCCCGTGGACGATGTAGCCCGCAGGGCCCGCGGCTTGGCTGCAGCTCCCATCAGTGGCCCGCGGAGCGCGGCGAATCAAGGCGTTCTCGCGGGACCGTGATAGTGAAATCTAGCGCGAACCGCTTTCGAGGTCACGCGCGGAACCACTATATACCGGGACCAGACGAGATGCGTCGGACTGGGTGACGCACCCAAATGGCCGAATCGCGAGGACGACGACATGAAGCTTCCAGGACCGGATCATCCGATCACCGTCACCCCCAATCCGAAACGCGTACGGGTGATCGCCGACGGCGTCGTGATTGCCGACACCACCCGCGCGTTGACGCTCAAGGAAGCGAGCTACCCCGCGGTTCAATACGTGCCGCGGGCCGACGCCAACATGGCGGCCTTGCACAAGACTGATCGTGTCACCCATTGTCCGTACAAGGGGGATGCGAGCTATTTCAGCGTCATCGCCAACGGCAAGACATTGGACAATGCGATCTGGAGCTACGAGGCGCCCTTCCCGGCGATGACCGAGATCTCGGGCCACCTGGCGTTCTATCCGGACAAGGTACGGATCGAGGAGGTCGCAGCTGATTGAACTGCGGTGACAGCCCGCCGCGCGGCCGGCACGAGGCCCATACCGGCGCGGCGGTCGTTTCGGTCACTGACCTGATGGCGTGCTACACTCTGAAAATCGTAAGCCCGAGAATCAGCAGCACGAGGAAGATCACCAGGAAGATATAGAACAGGATCCGCGCAATGTCGGCGGAAGCTGCCGAGATGCCGGTGAAGCCGAGAATACCGGCCACCACCGAGATCACGAAGAACAGCAGCGCCCATTTGAGAATAGTCACGGTATGGTCCTCCGGTTCTGCGCCGCGCCGGCGCGGCGCCTCACTAACGATGACGCGGGGAACCGGTTCCTTCGGCCATCGGTCCCGGTGCCGAAGAAATGCGCAACCCACGACAGTCCCGGCCGTAACTTCGTAGGTCGTCGGTTCGTAAGGATATCCGGAGCGGAAATCGGCAGAGTGTGTGAGAAACCGGCTTGCGGACCGCGGCACTTGCTGATTTGCAGCACCAACGACGACATCTGGTAGTCCGGCGCCGTCATTCGCTCGCTTTTGGGCGACTCCAGCGAATGGCGGTGCCAGAGGGTCACACGAGCTCATCCACTCATTCCAGCTCGCGCAGCCTTGGACGACGTTTGCATGACGCCCCGCGGCGAAGGGGGATGCGAACGTCACATCCGCTGCACGGGCCGGGCAGCAGCGACGCCGGGGGGCGTATGGTCATATCGGTTACACAATCGGCGGCGGCCGCAAAGGTCGAGCTTCAGGCCCGCCCGCGCGCTCGGGCACGCAACGCCGCGCTCGATCACGCCCGGACATTCCTGACGCTGGTGGTGCTGCTCCACCACGCCGTGATTCCCTATACCTATTTCGGGCACACCGATCCGACGTCCTTCCTCGGTTTCGACGCCATCGTGCTGGCCACCGACAGCTTCTTCATGGCCATGTTCTTCTTTCTGTCGGGCCTGTTCGTGTGGTCGGGCCTTGCCCACAAGTCGACGCTGCAGTTCCTGCGTGACCGGCTATTGCGCCTTGGCCTGCCCTTCGCCATCGCGGCCCTGACCGTCATTCCGCTTGCCTATTACGCGATCGAGCTGCGCGCCAATCCCGACGCCCGCTTCGCTTCCTTCTGGTGGAAGACGGTCACGGTCGGCCCATGGCCGAGCGGGCCGATCTGGTTCATCTGGGTGCTGCTGGCGTTCGACACCTCGGCAGCCCTTTTGTACCGCGTCTCGCCCCGCCTGCTGGATCCGATCAATCGGCTGTCGCAGCGCGCCTTCGAGCATCCGCGCGACTTCTTCTTCGTCTTCCTGCTGATCACGGGCGGGCTCTACATCCCGTCCCGGCTCTATTTCGGCCCGACGTTGTGGTTCGAGGCAGGGCCGCTCTCGGTGCAGGCCAGCCGCGTCTTGCTCTACGCCGCCTATTTCTACGTCGGGGCTGGCATCGGCTCGGCCAATTTCGAACGCGGCCTGCTGGCCGCAGAAGGGCAGATGTCGCAGCGCGGACTCGGGGCCTGGATCGTGGTCACGCTCGTGCCCTATGCGCTGCTCTGGGTGCTCATCACGATCAAGCGCCAAGTGCTGGGCAATCCGCCCGTGTTGCCGCAATGGTACGAGGCGGCCTATGGCTTCTTGTTCGTCATCTTCAGCGCCGCGATCCTGTTTGCGATCCTGTCCTACTTCCTGAACAACCGCCGCTCGGAATTCTCCGTGCTCGATCGCATGCAGGCCGATGCCTATGGCATGTTCCTGGTGCACTATCCGATCGTGCTGTGGATCCAGTACTGGCTGTTCGACTTCGGCCTGCCAGCCATCGCCAAGGCGACGATCGCCTTTGTCGGCAGCATGCTGCTGAGCTGGGGCGCGACCTGGGTGCTCAGGCAGATTCCGGGGGCGAAGAACGTGTTGTAGGACGGTCCTGCCTCCTCCGTCATTGCGAGGAGCGCAGCGACGACGCAATCCAGACCGCATCCGCGGATGGCGGTCCTGGATTGCTACGCTGCGCCCGCAATGACGCTGGGCGAGGCCAACGCTTTCACGACGAACTCCGTCGTCGTTTGCCAGCGTGCCTGACCGTGACCGCCGCGGCGTGCGTCCGGGGTCAGGCGGCTGACCCGCCCATGTATTTGGGCAGCCAGCTTTCGAATCCCGTCTTGAGCGCGGCGACCTCGACGGCACCATCGCCGGCGATCGCCAGCGCAGTGCCGCCTGTCGTGCCGATGCGCGTGCACGGCACGCCGGCGCCGCGCATCTTGGCCAGCACGCGGCCAGCCTCGGTCTCCGGCACCGTCACGAGATAGCGCGCCTGGTCCTCGCCGAACCAATAGGCATGCGGCACGATCGAGGCAGGCGCGGCCAGCAGCCGCGCGCCGATGCCGGAGGCCATTGCCATCTCGGCGAGCGCGACGAGCAGACCACCGTCGGCCAGATCATGCGCAGCTGTCGCCGTGCCCGCATGGATCATGCCGCGGACGACATCGCCGATGCGCTTCTCGGCGGCGAGGTCGACAGGCGGCGGAGCGCCCTCCTCCCGGCCGCAGACGTCGCGCAAGTAGACCGACTGGCCGAGCCAGCCATGGGTCTCGCCGATCAACAGGATCGCCTCGCCCTCGGCCTTGAAGGCGATGCTCGCCGACTTGGTGAAATCATCGAGCAGGCCGACGCCGCCGATCGAGGGCGTCGGCAGGATCGCGCGGCCGTTGGTCTCGTTGTAGAGCGAGACGTTCCCGGAGACGACGGGGAAGTCGAGCGCGCGGCAGGCCTCCGAAATGCCTTTCAGGCAGCCGACGAACTGGCCCATGATCTCGGGCCGCTCCGGGTTGCCGAAATTGAGATTGTCGGTGATCGCAAGCGGCCGGCCACCGACCGCGGTGATGTTGCGCCAGGCTTCGGCGACGGCCTGCTTGCCACCCTCGAAAGGATCGGCCTCGCAATAGCGGGGCGTGACGTCGACGGTGAGCGCAAGCCCCTTCGGGCCATCCTGCACGCGCACCACGGCGGCATCGCCGCCCGGCCGCTGCACGGTGTTGCCGAGGATCACATGGTCGTACTGCTCCCAGATCCAGCGCTTGGAGCACAGATCGGGCGTTGCGATGAGCTTCTCCAGGGCCGGGATGATGTCCAGGGGCGGCTTGACCTCGCGGGCATGGATCACCGGCAGCGCCGACGAGGCCACGTGCGGGCGGTCGTACAGCGGCGCCTCGTCGCCGAGCTCCTTGATCGGCAGGTCGGCCATGACGTCGCCGCCATGCTTCACCACGAACCGCTTGCTCGGCGTGGTGTAGCCGACCACCGCGAAATCGAGCCCCCATTTGCGGAAGATCGCTTCCGCCTCCTTCTCCTTCTCCGGCTTCAGCACCATGAGCATGCGCTCCTGGCTCTCGGAGAGCATCATCTCGTAGGCGCTCATGCCGATCTCGCGGGTCGGCACGGCATCGAGATCGAGATCGACGCCGAGGTCGCCCTTGGCGCCCATCTCGACCGCCGAGCAGGTCAGGCCGGCCGCACCCATGTCCTGGATCGCGATCACGCAATCGGCAGCCATGATCTCCAGGCACGCCTCCAGCAGCAGCTTCTCGGCGAAGGGGTCGCCGACCTGCACCGTCGGGCGCTTCTCCTCCGAGGAATCGTCGAACTCGGCCGAGGCCATCGAGGCGCCGTGGATGCCGTCGCGGCCGGTCTTGGAGCCGAGATAGACGATCGGCATGTTCACGCCGGAAGCCGCCGCATAGAAGATCTTGTCGGCGTCGGCGAGGCCGACCGCCATGGCGTTGACCAGGATATTGCCGTCATAGCGGGTGTGGAAGCGGGTCTGACCGCCGACCGTCGGAACGCCAAACGAGTTGCCATAGCCGCCGATGCCGGCCACCACCCCGGACACCAGATGCCGGGTCTTGGGATGCTCCGGCGCGCCGAACGACAGCGCGTTCAGGCACGCGATCGGGCGTGCGCCCATGGTGAACACGTCGCGCAGGATGCCGCCGACGCCGGTGGTCGCACCCTGATACGGCTCGATGTAGCTCGGGTGGTTGTGGCTCTCCATCTTGAACACGACGGCCTGGCCGTCGCCGATGTCGATCACGCCGGCGTTTTCGCCGGGGCCCTGGATCACCCAGGGCGCCTTGGTCGGCAGTCCCTTGAGATGGATGCGGGACGACTTGTACGAGCAGTGCTCGTTCCACATCGCCGAGAAGATGCCGAGCTCGGTGAAGGTCGGCACCCGCCCGATCAGCTTCAGGATGCGCTCATATTCATCGGGCTTCAGCCCGTGGGCGGCGACGAGCTCGGGGGTGATCTGCGGTTCATTGCGCATGGAGAAATGCCTTTGCCCGTGGGCCGCTGGTCCCTTGAAGCCTGCTTCATAGAAAGATCGCCAGGGCGGGAAAAGGCCTTTTACGGCCCTATTCCGCCCTGTCCAGAGCTTTGGCCCGGACCGCCAGAAGGGATATTTGCAGATTGGCGACCAATCGGATTTAAGACGGTAAATCAACAGTTAAAGGCCCTGACACGTGCACGACCTGTCCCGTTCCGCCTTCGAGAACCGCCCTGGCATCCACATCGCGACCGACGGCGAGTTCGCCGGCTGGCGGACCTGGATGCGCGACAGCTACGAATCCCACACCGGGCCATTCTGGCACCGGATGGAGGACGATGGCTCGATCCGCTGCGCCTTCCGGGTCGAGAAGAAGCACCTCAACGGCGGCGGTAACGTCCACGGCGGCTGCCTGATGACCTTCGCCGACTACTGCCTGTTCGCCTTCGCCGCGCCGATCATGCAGGGCCCGGGTGTCACGGTGTCGTTCTCGTCCGAGTTCCTCGATGCCGCGCGTGAGGGCGAACTGATCGAGGCTACCGGCGAGGTCACCCGCGCCGGCGCCTCGCTGATCTTCCTGCGCGGCATGCTGCATTCCGGCCCAAAGCCGCTGTTCTCGTTTTCCGGCACCATCAAGCGCATCAGGCGGCGGACACCGGAGGCGGCGAACTCGCCGTAGGGACGGAGCAAGGGGGATCGCGCTCAACTCTCTCCGTCATTCCGGGGCATTCGCGCGCAAAATGGCGTAGCCATTTTGAAGCAGCGCGAATGAGCCCGGAATCCATAATCACAGCCGCAAAATGGTCGAAGAACAGCGCCACGCGCATCCCGCCTCCCAAGACATGCGTGGTTATGGATTCCGGGCTCGCGCTTCGCGCGCCCCCGGAATGACGCGCGGAGAAGATGTACCCTGCCGTTGCGGAGCTACCCCGCGAGCTGCTTCTCCGCGATCGATATCCACTCGGCCTGCGCCTTGCGCACATGTCGTGGCGCGCGCTTCATCTGGATCAGCAGCTCGGTGAACACGACCTTGGCCTCATCGATCCGGCCGACTAGCTTGAGCAGCGTGCCGTAGCGGACCTTCGCCTCGCTGCCCGGCGCATAGTCCAGCAGCGCCTGGTACTCCTCGATGGCCTCATCGGTGCGGCCGGCTTCCTGCAAAGCCCGCGCATAGAGCAGATGCGCCTCGGCCGAATTGTAGTCCGGCCAGCTCTTCTGCAGCTCGTCGAGCGTCGCCAGCGCATCCCCTGGGCGGCGGCGCGCGAACTGCGCCTTGGCCTTGCCGAGCGCGAACAGCGGCTCGTGGCCCATCGGCAGGCTCAGGATGTGATCGTAATGCTGCTCGGCCTCCTCATAACGCCCGACCGCGACGCATTCCTCGGCCAGCGCCGCGCGGTTGGCGATCGTGTCCGTGATCGCGACACGATCGGACAACTCGCGGTAGTCTTTCTCGGGGTCCAGCTTGTTGGCGACGCGCTTGCGCGCCTTCTGGACGTCGTGGCTGCCCAGCCATTCCGGCACCAGTTCGACGACGATGTAGGCGAGCGCGCCGATCATCGGCACCATCAGGATGATGAAGGCCCAGGGCTGCAGACGGCCAGTCCGCGACGCATGGTAGATCAGCGAAATGTCGAGCAGCAGTACGACGAGCGCGATAGGCACGGCAGATCCCCAACTCACGGCGAGATTTTACACGCCGACGTTGATAGCGTGGCCGGCCAGCCCGGACAATCCCGCGCTCACGCAGGCCGTTGCGGACGATCCCGTTTTGACGCATCACGGCCACAGCAGGTTCAATGGACGCACGCCTGTGGCGGCGGCCTCCGCGACGCTCGTAGCTAAGCTCCCACGGGGCCCCGGCGAGATTCATCGAAGCGAAAGAACGCCGAGGGATTGTCGACCAGAAGCCGCTGTCGCGCCGTCTCCGACGGCGCGATCTCGGCCACGAGGTCGGCCAGCACCGCATCGTCCGGCATTTGTCCCTTGATGTTGACGTGCGGCCAGTCGCTGCCCCACAGCACGCGCTCAGGGGCGTGCGCGGCAAGGCTTCGGGCGAACGGCACAACGTCATGATAGGGCGCGCCCTCGCGCGAGATGCGATCGGCACCGCTGAGCTTGATCCAGACCCGCCCGCTGTCGAGCAGGCGACACAGGATCGCCTGACAGGCGCCGAGATTCCGGCCGAGGTCCGGCCGGGCCATGTGGTCGATCACCATGCGCACCTCGATGGCCGCGATCAGCTCGGCATAGCGGATGAGATCGGCGGCCGTGACATGAATGGCGACATGCCAGTCGAACGGCCTCACCAGCGCGAGCACGGCCCGCATGCGCTCCGCCGACGGCGCGCCGCCGAGATGCGCCAGAAAGTTGAAGCGGGCACCGCAGACGCCGGCTGTATCGAGGCGCGCGACCTCTGCAGCCGTGACCTCCGCGCCGAGCACGGCGACGCCGCGGTAGCGGCCTTCTCCCACGGCCAGCGCATCGAGCAGCGGGCGATGGTCGCGGCCATGACCCTGGCTGTGGACGATGACCGCGCGATCGATGCCCAGCCGATCGTGCAAACGGCGCAGCGCCGTTTCCGGCGCGTCCGGCGGCGTGAAGCTGCGATCGTCGGGCAGCGGAAAGCGGTCGAACGGACCGAAGATGTGACAATGCGCATCGCAGGCCCCTGCCGGCCATGCGCGGGAAACGGCAGCCATGCCCGTGCTCATGGGTTCAGTCACAGCGGGCGCTCATGCCGCCATCGACAACGATCTCGGTGCCGGTAACGAAGCGCGCCTCGTCGGAGGCGAGGAACAGCGCGGCGTGGGCGGTGTCGCGGCCGTCGCCCATGAAGCCGAGCGGGATGCGAGCCTGCCGCGTCCGCAGCAGCGCCGCGACATCGCCGCCGGCGCGCTGCCCGGCGAGGCGCGCCTCGACCATCGGCGTGTGCATCTGGCCAGGCACCACCGTGTTCACGCGCACGCGCTGCGGGGCATACTGCACGGCAACGACGCGCGAGAACTGGATCACCGCGGCCTTGGCCGAGGCGTAGCCGACCTGCGCCGATCCGGTCCAACGGATGCCCGAGGTGGAGGCCGTGTTGACGATGGCCCCGCCGCCCTGCGCCGCCATGTGCGGCAGCACCGCCTTGCAGGTGAGGAAGACGCTCTTCACGTTGAGATCGAGCTGCGCGTCCCAGCCCTGCTCGCTCAGCTCGACCGGGCCTCCCGGCGCCGAGCCGCCGACATTGTTGACCAGAATATCGACGCGGCCGAACGCTGCGATACAGGCGTCGACCATCGCGGCGACATCCGCCGCATCGGTGACGTCGCAGCGGCGGGCCTGGATGACGCCGCCGTGGTCCCGGGCGCGCGCCAGCGTCTCGTCCACGCGGCCGCCATCGCTGTCGACGGCGAGGACCCTGGCGCCCTCGCGCGCGAAGATGACCGCAGCGGCGCGGCCGTTGCCCCAGCCCGGACCGACGCAGCCGGCACCGGTGATGATCGCGACCTTGCCCTCCAGGCGCTTCGTCATGGTCATGGCTCCAGCTCCGGCGTCTCGCCATCGGGCAGGCCGATGTCGAACGCGTTGAGGGTCAGCGCCACCAGCCCGTAGTAGCCGATGATGCCGACGAGATCGACGACGCCGCGCGTGCCGAGGGTTGCGGCCGCCAGCGCGTGCAGATCGTCCGGCACGCGGCCGCTGGCGAGCAGCAGCCGGGTGTAGTCGTGAACGAGCTTCGCGGCGGGATCGGTGAACTCTGGATCACGCCGTTGCGCGATCGCGTCGATGACCGACGGGGCGATGCCCGCCGCGAGCCCATCCCGCTTGTGGGCATACCATTCGACATGCGAGGTCCAGTGCCGTGCCGTCACGAGGATCGCGAGCTCGGACAGCGCAGGCGGCAATGACGTCTCGTAGCGGGCGAACTCGCCGAGCTTCTGGGCCCGGCGTCCGAGCTCCGGACTGTGCAGCCAGGCCCGCAGCGGCGCCGGGATCCGGCCGCGCCGGCCGGCGATGGCCTCTTTGGCCACCGCGCGCTGCGTCTCGTCCATCTCGGCCAGGGCAAGGTCCTCGATGCGCATGCGATGCTCCTGGTCACGAGGCGCGAGGAATCGGCCGTGTCGCGGGCGTGGCAAGAAAAGCCGTCAGCCGCCCCGCCAGCTCGGCGGGGGCCTGCACCTGCATCAGATGACCGGCCGTGTCGACGGTCGCGAACGCCGCGCCGGGAATGAGACGGGCGAGCGCCTCGACCTGCGCCTGCGGCCGCAACAGATCATGCGCGCCGGCAAGCAGCAGACAGCGCTGCCGAACCTCCGCGAGCCGTTCGCGCAGATCGACCTCGGCGAACGCCAGGTTGTTATGGGCATATCCGACCGGATCGTTGCCGAGGAAGCGGCCGAGATAAGCGAGGTAGGCATTGCGGTCGGTTCGCAGCACCGGCGGATAGGAACGATCGAGCGTATCCGCCGCCACGGCGCGCATGCCGGCGCGCACGCAGAGCGCGGAGCGCGCCGCCAGATACTGCACGCGACCAGCATCGACGCTGAGGGCCGGCGCGCACAGCGCCAGCGCGCCCACGCGCTGCGGATGCGCCAGCGCGAAGCTGACGGCGAGCGCCGCACCGGCGGCGACGCCGGCGATATCGACCGGTCCGTCGGCGCCGAGCGCCCGCAGCAGCCGGTCGAGGTCGCCGACGTGATCGGCGAAGCCGAACGGCGCGCGCGGCTTTTCCGACAGGCCGGCGCCGCGCAGATCATAGCGCAGCACCCGCAGGTCGTCGGGCAGCTCTGGCATCAAGGCATCGAAGCTTTCGAGGCTGCCGCCGAGCTCATGCAGCAACACCAGCGTCCTCGCGCCACCGCCGCGCAGCTCATAGCGCAGCGTCAAGCCGTCGAGATGGATGAAGTTCATCGGCAAGGCGCCCGTCTCATCGTTGTCGGCGCGCGGTTTGACTCGCCCTGGGCCGCTTGCAATAAACTGCGGCGGGCAGCGGCGCGGAGGACACGGCCATCGACATCCGCGAGCTTCGTTACTTCGTGCAGGTGGCGCGCGCCGGTAGCCTGAGCCGGGCATCGGCATTGCTTAATGTCGCGCAATCCGCGCTCAGCCGGCAGCTGATGAAGCTGGAGGACGAGCTTGGCGTCGCGCTGCTGGTGCGGCACGGCCGCGGCGTCCGCCTGACCCGCGCCGGCACGACGTTCCTCGAGCACGCCCATGCCGTCCTGCTGCAGATCGACCAGATGCCCGGCGCGGTGCGCTCGCCGGATTCGAGCTTCGCCGGTCACATCGCGCTCGGGGTGCCGCCGGTCGCGGGCCTGCGCATCGCGCCGTCCGTGGTGGTCGAACTGCGCCGGCGCTGGCCGCAGGCCTCCGTGCAGGTCCGCGAGGGCATCAGTTCGTCGCTGGAGGAATGGCTGCTGGACCGCCGGCTCGACATCGCCGTGCTCTACAATCCCCCGCCGCTCGACGGCATCGCGCTGACCCCCATCCTGCACGAGCGGATGGTCGTCGCCCTGCCGCCGGCCAAGCGCGGCGACACCGTGGCCGAGACGATCGGCTGGCGCGAGCTGGCCGGCCTGTCGCTGATCCTGCCGAGTCTTCCGCACAGCAACCGGCGGCTGATCGAGCAGGCGGCGATCCAGAACGGCACGCGGCTCAACGTCGCCTTCGAGGTCGACAGCGTGAGCATGACGAAGGCCATGGTTCGGCGCGGTCTCGGCGCAACGATCCTCGCCCATGCCGCGGTCGTCGCCGAGGCGAAGCGCGGCGAGCTCACCGTGCGGTCGATCGAGCGGCCGCCGCTGATCTCGACCGTCTCGATCGGCATGCCGCGGGAACGCCAGCCGACCTGGCTGGCCGACGAGCTGCTGGCGCTGATGCGCGAGGTGATCGCGCAGAGCGTGGCGGACGGCGCCTGGCCCGGCGCCAAGATCATCGGCGACTACGTGCGCTGAGCTCATTCGCCCGCACCGGCGATTGCAGCGTGGCCCTCGTCGACGGCCGCCTCCGCGACCGTCGCCGCGGTGCCGCCCGCGAGATAGGCATCGAGCCTGGCGGCATCCAGCGCATTTTCCCAGCGCGCGATGACGAACACGGCAACGGTGTTGCCGACGACGTTGGTGAGCGCGGTGCAGGTCGCCATCAGGCGGTCGATGCCGAACAGCAGGCCGAGGCCGTTGAGCGGCAGCACGCGGACGGATTGCAGGGTCGCCGCGAGCTTGATGAAGGCGCCGCCCGCGACGGTGGTGCCGCCCTTCGAGGTCAGCAGCATGACCGCGAGCACCGCCAGCTGCTGGCCGTAGCTGAATGGCGTGTCGGTGGCCTGGGCGATGAAGCCGACGGCAATCGCCATGTAGATGCCCGTGCCGTCGAGATTGAAGCTGTAGCCGGCCGGCAGCACGAAACCGACGATGGCGCCGTCGCAGCCGGCCTGCTCGAGCTTCTGCATCAGCCGCGGCAGCGCAACCTCGCCGGACGCGGTCCCGAGCACCAGCAGCAGCTCCTCGCGGATCAGCCGCAGCAGCTTGAGCAGCGACAGCCGCATGATGGCGCACACGCCGCCGAGCACGACTGCGACGAAGACGACCGCCGTGATCCAGTACAGCAGCACGACCTTGCCGAGATAGAGCAGCGTGGCGCCGCCATGCGTGCCGATCGCCGCCGCCATGGCGCCGAACGCCCCGAGTGGCGCCAGCTTCATGATGAAACCCAGCATGCGGAACAGCACGTCCTGCCCCTCCTCGATGCCGCGCAGGATCGCCGACTCCGTCTTCAGGCCGACGCTCAGCGCCGCGCCCACCATCACCGAGATGAACAGGATCTGGAGAATCTCGCCCTTGGCGAAGGCGTCGACGATCGTGGTCGGGATGATGCTGAGGAAGAAGCCGATAGCCGTGAAATTGCTCGCGGCGTTGGAGATGCGCGTCACGCTGTCATTGAGCGCGAGGTTGCCGGCATGGAGCCCGTCGCCGGGCTGGAACACGTTGACCGCGATGAAGCCGACGACCATGCCGAGCGTGGTCAGGATCTCGAAATACAGCAGCGACTTGAACGCGAGCCGGCCGAGCTGCCTCATATCGCGGACATGCGTCAGCCCGAGCACCACCGAGCAGAAGATGATCGGCCCGAGCATCATGCGCAGAAGTGCGATGAACGCATCGCCGAGCGGCTTCATCTGAACGGCCGCCTCTGGCGCCAGCAGGCCGACGGCGATCGCGAGCAGGATCGCGATCAGGACTTGGACATACAGCTGGCGGATGATCGCCATGGCTCGTTTCGCTCCCCTTGTGGACGAGATGGAATCTCGTTCCCCGTTGTGAGCGAACTGAAGCAGAGCCGGACGTGCTATGTCCAAATCAATCTTTCGATGGCCTCCCATGCCGCAGCGGCAAGGGAGGCCATCGATGAGACAAGGCGCAGCCGCGCCTCGGCCCTACTGCTGCTGGTCGATGACCTGCACCACCTTCTGATCGCGCGGGTCGACCAGCACGACCTGCTCGCCGATCGCTAGATACTGGTAGTTGGCGAGCTCCGGATTGCTGCGCGCGAGCTCATCGGGCACGCGGCGCAGGCTCAGGCAGCTCGATCCGGACGAGGACGACGACGATGTCGTCGAGCCCACAGTGCCCGTCTCGGTGGCGGCGCGGCGCAGAATCTGGCGCTGATCGTCCGACAGCACGATGCGGGTCGAGCCGACGCCATAGCCGCCGCGATCATAGCCGCGGTCCGCGCGCATGCCGTTCTGCGGGATTACGTCGACGATCTCGCGGCTGCGCGGGTCGACGATCGCGATCTCGTCATGGATCACGGTGTACTCGTAGCCGCGATATTCCGGCACGATCGTCACGATGTCCGACGGCAGCGGACGCGGCCGCACGCGCTCGGGCAGGCGCTCGCCGACGTTGATGTTGATGTTGAGATTGGTACGCGCCTGGTCGAAGTCGTGATCGCGCTTGAGCTGATCGACCACGCGGGTCTTCTGCTGCTCGTTGACCGACAACTGCGTGCTGGAGCGGCTGCCATTGGGCTGGGTCTGATTGTTGGCCTGCCCGGTCTGATCACGCTGACCGGCGCCGGTCGGCTGGTTCTGCTGCGCGGTCGTGTTCTTGCTGTCGGCCGCGTTCGGCTGGTTGGCCTGCTTGTTGCGGTCGCCGGTCTGCTTGTCCGCGGCCTCGTCGGACGTGCCGGTCTTGCGCTCGTCCTGGCTCTGCCGGGTCTTGTCCTTATCGTGATCATTGCGATCGGCCTCACGGTCGGACTTCCGATCCGTCGCCCCCGACTTACTCTCGGCGGCGCGATCCTCGCCCTTGCGCGGCTCGTCGGCGCGCCCCTGCTGTTGCTTCGACTCAGCCTTGCTCTTGCTGTCAGACTGCTTGTCGGCCTGCTTACTGTCAGTCGACGACTTCGACTCGGCGTTCTCCTTGGCCTCGCGGCCACGCTCGGCGGCCGCACCGCCCTTGCTCTCGGCGCTCTGCTTGGCATCATGTGCCGACCGCTCGGAGGACCTTTCCTGAGCCTGCTCGCGTCCTGCTGCGGATGAAAGCTCGCCACGGCGCTGCTCCTGCGCGCTCTGCTTTGCCTCGGCGCCGGCACGTTCCGCCGCGGCGGCGCCGCCCTTTGCCTCTCCCTTCGCCTCGGCAGCCGGACGCGTGGCCTCGTGCGCCGTCGCAGCGGCCGGGCCTCCCTCGCGCTTCATGTCGCCTTGCGCCGATGCAGCACCTGATGCCGTTCCGATCGCCAGGATGATCGCGGCCGTTCCCAGCCAATGTTTCGTCGTCATATGAGAACCTCCTTGGATCCCTGCCCCATTCGCTGGCGGACAACGCAAACAGCCGCCCGGCGTTGCCGGACGGCGCGAGAAAAAACTCCGGAACGATTTTGATGAACGGCTTCGGCGCGCCGTCACGCGATCATTTTGACCGTGGCGCGAGCAGAAGCATGACCGGGACCGCGAATTGCTTGAAGTTGGCCGTGCTGTTCGCCTCGCCAGTCGCGGAGCTGATCAGGCTGGCACTGCCTCTCGCGCCGAACAGCATGCCGCTCACTTGATATTCCTTCTCTCCGCCTGGCGACACTTTCAGGCGCCGTGCATAGAACATGCGCGGCAGCCCGCTGCCCTTGCCGCCCTCGACGCCCAGAATCGTCGTGGTCTGACCCGGCACGCGCTGGTCGAGCAGCTTGACGGTCTGGTCCTGGGAGGCGCGGAATTGCTCGATCGTCATCGTCGTGTTGGGTCCGTAGAGCCGGTAGCTCACCTTCGAGCCAGGGCCGCATTTCGCATCGTCGCACAGGAAGAAGGTCACATCGGTGCCGTTCGGCCGCTGCGGTTTCCAGCCGCCCACGGTGAACGGCAGAGGCGGTGTGGCGACCGACGGCGTCGTCGACGGGGTCTCGGCCCGAGCGGCGCCAACGCCCGTGACGAGCGAGAGCGACACGGACAGGAGAAGCCAGCGCAGGGCGCGCTGAGTGAGAGGCAGCGTCGACATCAAGGCACCGTCGGGATCGAGGAAGTGGCAGGCAGGACGGACGTCAGGGACGATCCGGGAGATGGAGGACGTCCCGCAACCTCGATCACCAATCGGTCGTTTGTGGGTCGGGCCGGGCGAGCGGCCCGACGGAAACGTCACGGGCGCAGCCCGCCGATCAGGCTGCGCGGTCGAGATGGGCGACGAGGCCGGCGAACAGGCCACGGCCGTCGGTGCAGCCCATGATGTCCTCGACGTGATTCTCGGGATGCGGCATCATGCCGAGCACATTCCCGTTCTCGTTGACGATGCCGGCGATGGAATGCGCAGCGCCATTGATGTTGCTGATGTCGCCGACCTCGCCATCGGCTGAGCAGTAACGATAGAGCACGCGCCCATCGCCATTGAGCCGCTTCAAGGTCTCCTCGTCGGCCGCATAATTGCCCTCGCCGTGAGCGACCGGCACGCGGATGACCTGACCCGCATTGTAGCCGCGGGTGAACGGCGAATCGGAGCGCTCGACCCGCAGATGCACGTCCTTGCAGATGAACTTCAGCTTATCGTTGCGCATCAGCACGCCCGGCAGCAGGCCGGACTCGCACAGGATCTGGAAGCCGTTGCAGACGCCGAGCACCAAGCCGCCCTTGGCGGCGAAATCGCGTACTGCGTCCATCACCGGGGCCCGTGCCGCGATCGCGCCACAGCGCAGATAGTCGCCATAGGAGAAGCCGCCGGGCACCACGACGAGGTCGGTGCCCTTCGGCAGCGACGTCTCGGCGTGCCAGACCATCGCAGGCTCATGGCCGGAGATCATGCGCAGCGCGCGGGCCATGTCGCGTTCGCGGTTGATGCCGGGGAAGACGAGGACGGCGGATTTCATGATGCTACGTGTTTGCCCGATAATGATCCCCTCGCAGCTTCGCGAGAGTGTGTGAGTCCGACGAGAGCTCTCTGTTCAACGCTCGCGCACCAGCAAGCAGCTCATCGACAGAATGTTCGACACGGACCTGATCACGCGGGATTTCCAGCAGAAGCTCGTAGATCTCGCGGTCGATCACGGCCATTGCCTACCCCAGCAACTCCACCCGGTAATTCTCGATCACCGTATTCGCCAGCAGCTTGTCGGCGGCCGCCTTCAGGGCGGCCTCCGCCTTGGCCTTGTCGGCACCGGCGAGCTCGATGTCGAACACCTTGCCCTGCCGCACGCTGGCGACGCCGTCGACGCCGAGCGATTTCAGGGCGCCCTCGATCGCCTTGCCCTGCGGATCGAGGATGCCGGATTTCAGCGTCACCGTGACACGCGCTTTCACGTCTTGTTCCCTTTTAGCTCTTGACCAGGACCGGGCCGGAGCCCGCCGGGCGCTCGTTCTCGATGAGGATGCCGAGCCGCTTGGCGACCTCGGTATAGGCCTCCAGAAGGCCGCCAAGATCACGACGGAAGCGGTCCTTGTCGAGCTTCTCGTTCGACTTGATGTCCCACAGCCGGCAGGAATCGGGGGAAATCTCGTCGGCGACGATGATGCGCATCATCTCGTTCTCGAACAGCCGGCCGCATTCCATCTTGAAGTCGACCAGGCGGATGCCGATGCCGAGGAAAAGCCCGGTCAGGAAGTCGTTGACGCGAATGGCGAGCGCCATGATGTCGTCGATTTCCTGGGGCGTCGCCCAGCCGAACGCAGTGATGTGCTCCTCCGACACCATGGGGTCGTTGAGCTGGTCGTTCTTGTAATAGAATTCGATGATCGAACGCGGCAGCTGGGTGCCTTCCTCGATGCCGAGGCGCTGCGACAGCGAGCCCGCCGCCACATTGCGGACGACGACCTCGAGCGGCACGATCTCGACCTCGCGAATCAACTGCTCGCGCATGTTGAGCCGGCGGATGAAGTGAGTCGGAACCCCGATGTCGTTGAGGTGCTGAAACAGGTACTCCGAGATCCGGTTGTTGAGGACGCCCTTGCCTTCAATCACCTGGTGCTTCTTGGCATTGAAGGCGGTGGCGTCGTCCTTGAAGTGCTGGATCAGGGTGCCCGGCTCGGGGCCTTCATACAGGACCTTGGCCTTGCCTTCATAAATGCGACGCCGACGGCTCATTGGGATGTACCGTGTTTTGTTGAAATCCATGAAATGGTGGGCTCCGGATGACTTTGGACAGGACCACGACGGAGCTGCCGCGAGGGCCCGGACGGACGGAAACAGAACAAGAACCGGGCCTGTGGGAAACCTATCTCATTGGTGTCCCGAGCACAATCGATCCGGGCCTCGGGAGCGGAGTTTTACCGCCCTTCCCTGCGGCCTCGTACCCGTTGTATTGGCAAGATGTTCCAATTATTTAGGCGTGCGGCCACCGCCCCGCAACCGCCTGCGCGGTTAACCCTCTTCGGCAACACTGGAAGTTCCGACCATGACCACGTTCGACAAGCGCGAGGACGCCTTCGAGAAGCAATTCGCCCATGACGAGGAATTGAAGTTCAAGGCAGAAGCCCGCCGCAACAAGCTGCTCGGCCTGTGGGCAGCCGAAAAGCTCGGCAAGTCCGGCGCTGACGCCGACGCCTACGCCAAGGAGGTCGTCGCGGCCGATTTCGAGGAAGCGGGCGATGCCGACGTGCTGCGCAAGGTGCTGGGAGACCTCACCGCCAAGGGCGCGGCCGTCACCGAGGCCGACGTGCGCGCGAAGATGAGCGAGCTGCTGGTGACCGCCGTGGCGCAGGTCAAGGCGGGGCAGTGAGAGGCGAATAGCGAATAGGGAGTGGCGAATAGGGATCTCCTGCCCCTATTCGCTACTCGCAATTCGCTACTCGCTTACTCTTCCTTGAAGCCGTATTCCGGCACGTTGCCGCTGGCGCCGTAATATTTGTAAGGCAGGAACTTGCCCGACATCGTGATCTTGACGCGGTCTCCCTTGGCATTGGGCAGGCGCTCCATCACCATGTCGAAATCGATCGCCGACATGATGCCGTCGCCGAATTCCTCCTGGATCAGCTCCTTCCACGCCGGGCCGTTGATCATCACGAGTTCGTAGAAGCGGTAGATCAAGGGATCGGTCGGGGGCATCTGCACGCCCTCGCCGCGCATCGGCGTCTCGTTCAGCATCGCGATCTCGGATTTGGACAGGCCGAACAGCTCGCCGGCGTTCGCCGCCTGCGGCTTGGTCAGCTTCATCTGGCCGAGAACGGCGCCGACGATCAGCACCTCGGAATAGCCGCCGATCTGTTCGCAGATGTACTTCCAGCTCCATCCTTTCTCGCGCTTGATATCGAGCAGCTTCTCGGTGAGGTCGGATCGCTTCATGCTTGGTCTCCCTTGAAAGTCTTCGTTGATGGGTTTCTTCCGGCTGGGCGTCAGCGGGCGATCGCCTGCGGCGCGTCGTTCTCGACCGGGTTGGACGCGACGATCGTCGGCTCGCTGCGCCCGATCTTCACCACCGGCACCTTGCGCGGGTCGTAATCGGGCGTCTCGGCGGTGAAGGTCTTGCTGCGGCTGACCAGGAAATCGATGATGTGGTTGCGCAGCGCGTAGTACAGCGGATGGCGATGCAGGTCGCCGCGCAGCCGGTCCTTCGGCAGCGGGTTCTCGACGATCTCCGCGAGCACCGCGCCGGGTCCGTTGGTCATCAGCACGATCTTGTCGGCGAGATAGATCGCTTCGTCCACGTCGTGGGTGATCATGAACACGGTCTGCCCGGTCTCGACGCAGATGCGGCGGACCTCGTCCTGCAGGGTGCCGCGCGTCAGCGCATCGAGCGCGGAGAACGGCTCGTCCATCAGCATGATCTTCGGCGTGATCGAGAGCGCGCGGGCAATCCCGACGCGCTGCTTCATGCCGCCGGACAGCTCCGACGGCCGCCTGTGCTCGGAGCCGGACAGGCCGACGAGCTCGATGTATTTCAGCGCATGCGCCTTGACCTTGGCGCGATCCCATTTGCGCCATTTCGACGAGACGGCATAGGCGACGTTGCCGAGCACCGTCCGCCACGGCAGCAGCGCATGGCTCTGGAAGATGACCGCGCGGTCGAGACTCGGACCTTCGATGGCCTGGCCGTCGACGATGACGGCGCCTTCGCTCGGCACGTCGAGGCCGGCAAGAACATTCAGCACCGTGGTCTTGCCGCAGCCGGAATGCCCGATCACGCAGACGAACTCGCCGCGCGCCATCGCGAGCCAGAGATTCTCGAAGATCGTCGTGCTGCGCGCCCCATCATAGCGCTTGGCGATCCCTTCGATGGAGATGAACTTGTCGGTCATAGGAAGGTCTTTCCGTTCCCTCCCCCCTTGTGGGGGAGGGTCAGGGAGGGGGGTCCCCCACGAAGACTCGCGCGTGGGGCACCCCCACCCCTAACCCCTCCCCGCAAGGGGGAGGGGAACGGAGTTGCGCACCTTGCAGCCGTTCGCCTGATCATGCCCTACTCCGGAAACGTCACGAGCCGCGACACGCGGGCCAGGATCTGATCCAGCACCATGCCGACCAGGCCGATCAGCAGGATCGCGATGATCACGTTGGTGATCGAGAGGTTGTTCCACTCGTTCCAGACGAAGTAGCCGATGCCGGTGCCCCCGACGAGCATCTCGGCGGCGACGATGACGAGCCAGGCGATGCCGATCGAGATCCGCATGCCGGTGAGGATCGTCGGCGCCGCAGCCGGCAGGATGACCGTGAAGGCCCGGCGGAAATTCCCGACCTCGAGCGTGCGGGCGACGTTGATCCATTCCTTGCGCACGCTGGCGACGCCGAAGGCGGTGTTGATGAGCATCGGCCACACCGAGCAGATGAAGATCACGAAGATCGCCGACAGGCTGGAATCCTTGATGGTGTAGAGCGCGAGCGGCATCCAGGCGAGCGGCGAGATCGGTTTGAGAATCTGGATGAACGGATCGAGCGCCTTGCTCATCAAGGGCGACATGCCGATCAGGAAGCCGAGCGGGATCGCGACCGCGACTGCGATCAAATAGCCGAGCATGACCCGCCCGAGCGAGAAGGCGAGCTGGATGCCGAGCCCCTTGTCGTTCGGACCATTGTCGTAGAACGGCCGCCGCAGATGCTCCCACAGCTTGGCACCGACATCGAGCGGCCCGGGCATCGCCGACTTGCCCTGCGTGGCCGTCATGCCCATCAGCTTGGCGTATTCCGGGCTCATGTTGGCCGCGGCGCCCGTGCTGCGCGTCGCGATATGCCAGGCGCCGAGGAACACGGCGACCAGCACGATGGAAACCACGGCGGCGCGGAGGCGAAGAGAGGCGGTCATGCCGGCGCTCCACTCACGGTGTCGTCCCTGCGAACGCAGGGACCCATAACCACCGTCGGCAGTTGGTGGAAACGATTGTCGCTACCGCCCCCGCCCCAAGACAGGTCACGGCGTATGGGTCCCCGCGTTCGCGGGGACGACACCGGTGGTGTGGTTGGCGGCGTGTTCATCACCATGGGTGGGATCAGCAGCGTCGCGCCCATTCCCCCCATCACGACGCCTTCTTGATCTTGAAGCTGGCGACGTAGTCGTCCGGCTTGGTCGGATCGAACGGCTTGCCCATCACCGAGAACGATTTGTAGGAGTCCTTCGGCGGCGTCAGGCCCATGTCGGTCATGACCTTGCGGGTGTCGGTGGCGAGATAGATCTGCTCCGCGACCGCCTTGTAGTCGACGTCGCCCTTGATCTGGCCCCAGCGCTTCATCTGCGTCAGCATCCACACCGCGAAGGACTGCCACGGGAACGGATCGAAATCGACGCGCTTCGGATCGGTCTTCACGCTGCCGAGGCCATCGGCGTAGGTGCCGGTCAAGACCTGCTCCATGACGGTCACCGGCGCATTGATGTAATTCGCCGGAGCGATCGCCTCCGCGATCTGCTTGCGGTTCTCAGCCTTCGACGCGTACGCGGTGGCATCGACGATGGCGCGGGTGAGAGCGGCAAAGCTGTTCGGCGCCGTCGTGATGAACTCGCGGCTCGCCGCGAAGCTGCAGCAGGGGTGACCGTCCCAGATCTCCTTCGACAGGATGTGCAGGAAACCGACGCCGTCAAAGATCGCGCGCTGGCAGATGTTGTCGGGCGCGAGGAAGCCGTCGATGTTGTCGGCGCGCAGGTTCGCGACCATCTCCGGCGGCGGCACCGAGCGCAGTTGCACGTCGGTGTCGGGATCGATGCCGTGCTCGGCGAGATAATAGCGCAGGAGATAGTTGTGCATCGAATAGTCGAACGGAATGGCGAGCTTCATGCCCTTCCAGTCCTTCGGATTGCGCTTGTCCTTGTGCTTCATCGCAAGCGTAATGCCCTGCCCGTTGATGTTCTCGATCGCGGGCACGGTGAACGGGATCGGCTGTGCACCGAGGCCGAGCGAGATCGCGATCGGCATCGGCGCCAGCATGTGCGAGGCGTCGTATTCCTTGTTGATGGTCTTGTCGCGGATGACGGCCCAGCCGGCGGTCTTGACGACCTCGACGTTCAGCCCGGCCTTGGCATAGAAGCCGAGCGGCGCCGCCATGATGATCGGGGTCGCGCAGGTGATCGGGATGAAGCCGACCTTGAGATCCTTCTTCTCGGGCGCGCCCGCTTCGGCGAACGCCTCGGTCGCGGTCTTCAGCGGGAAGAACTGGGACACTGCGGCGAGCGCGGTGGCGGCGCCGACCGACTTCAGAAACGCGCGGCGGGTGGCAGCTTGCGGAAACACCGCGCGCAGCACGGCTGACGCGACCACGTTCTCGTAGCGCTTCTCGGTGGAGTCCGCCACGGGCTCGCAGCGCAGCGCCAGCGCGGCGTGCTCATGTTCGGCCGGGCTGCGATGCTGGCCGCAGATACAACCGGCATTCACGCGTGAATCGGCATCGAACGGATCATCGAAAATCGACATGTGCTGCGCCCCTTTGTCACACCTGCGCTGTCAGCGCCTTCGAACTGCTCGTCCGGCCGCATTTTTCAGCGGCCGGACGTGCTTAACATGCAGCTTCTATGCCGCCTTGCTGGTCATCGCCGGCATCGGAAGTCCTTCCTCGATCGGCAGCGACGGGTCGCGCGACCACTCGTTCCACGAGCCGAAGTACATCCGCACATCCTTCACGCCGGCGTTCTTCAGCGCCAGGAAGGTGTTCGAGGCCCGTGCGCCCTTGAAGCAGTAAAGATAAACCGGCGTGTCGACCGTGATGCCGACGGTGGCGCATTCGGCGAGGATCTCGTCCTGCGACTTGAAGCGCGGGCCTTCGGCGGTCGGCTTCATCATGCGGTACCATTCGAGCCAGACGGCGCCGGGGATGCGGCCTTTGCGCGGACAGAAATCCTTGCCGTAGGGCGAGGAGGAATCGCCGATCCACTCATCGACATCGCGGACGTCGAGGATCGCGATAGCGGGATTGCCAACCGCCGCCAGCATCGCCTTGGCGTCGATCAGGATGCTGCCCGCCTCCGGCACGATGGCGAACGAGGCCTTGGCCGGCGACGGCACGTCGGTCGTCACCGGCATGCCGGCGGCCACCCAGGCATCGTAGCCGCCATGCAGCACCTTGACCTTGGGATAGCCGAGCATCGTGAGCAGGAAATAGCCGCGGCACGACTGGCCGAAGCCGGAGTTCATCGACTGTTCGTAGACGACGGCGGTCTCGGCGCCCGAAAGGCCGGCGGCGCCGAACGCGTCCGCAAACTTCGTCTTCAATTCCTCCATGCCTTCCGGTGTGGACGTCGCGAGATAGGTGAATATCTCGTGGACGTTGACGGCGCCGGGAAGATGTCCCGCGGCGTAGGCATCGGGATTGCGGGTGTCGATCACGACACACGGCTCGGTCTTGATGAACTCAGCGAGTTCGCCGGCTGTAATCAGAACGTCCGTCATGGCAGGCCTCTCCTGGTTGGGATTTGTTGGTTTGCCGTTCTCGCCGGCGTCAGCCGTCGGCGAGCATCTTGCGGAGCTGCTTGGTCGCGGGAGTCACGATCGCGACGAAATAGGCCTCGCGCAGGCGACGTTCGGCGCGATTGCCCTTGAGGTAGCCGCGGGCTCCGCAATGGAGCATCGCGGCATGAGCGGCAGCGACGCTGGCCTCGCCGGCACGCAGGCGCAGCGCCACGACCTTGCGCCAATAGGTCTCGTCGGGGTTGAACGGATCGCTGGCGAGTTCAGCCGTCTCCTTCGCGAGTTCATCGGCGAGCGCGCTGAAATCGACCGGCTGCTGCGGCAGATAGCGGTTGACGTGGCCGAGCGGCGCCTCGACCTCCTGCATGATCTTGATGCAGTCCTTGATCAGGCCGAGCGCCATGCCGGCCTGCAACATGATGAATCCGGCACGGATCTTCTTGACGAAGGGACCGGCGGGATCGGCCAGGATCAGTTCGTCCGGCACGAACAGGTCGCGAAACTGGATGCCGTAGGTGCCGGTGCCGTCCATCGCCAGGAACGGCTGGCATGGCTGCAGGGTCACCGCCGGATCGGCACAGTCGGCGATGAACATCACGATCTCGCCGGGCGCGTCCTCACGCTCGAAGATCGTACCGAACATGTGGTCCGGCCCGAGGTTCGAGACCCAGGGCAGCACGCCGCGCACGACGTAGCCGCCCTCGACCTTGCGACCCCTGAGCTTGAGCTTCTCGATGCCGAAGAAGCTCTTCATCGGATTGGACAAGCCGGTGCCACCGAGCAACCGGCCGCTGGCGGCGTCGTCGAGAAGACGGCCGACGAGCGCCTTGTTGGGCGAGTTGGCGATGTACCAGACCAGCGTGTTCTGGCACCACGCCATGAAGGCAGAGGCGCCGCAGACCTCACCGATCGCGCCGATGGTGTCGATCGCGCAGTTGAGATCCGCCGCGCCATTTTCCGGCACGTGGCTGCTCCACGCGCCGACCTCGCCGAAGCGGCGGAGCACGTCGGCCGGGTACACCGTCCCGGCGTCGATGCCAGCGGCCAGCGGCGCGAGTTCCTTGCGCGCGATCGCCGTGACCTGCTCCACGGTCGACGGTATGGGCATGACGCCCGCGCCATCGACCGCCAGATGCTGTCCGAGTGAACCCGAGACTACTGAGTTCATGACGTCCTCCGCTACGCCGACCTCGAGGGCCGCCTCAGATCCCGACCTCGAGATTGACCGGACGCGTGAAGGTGTTGGCGACCGGCGACCACTTCTTGACGTGGTCGATCAGCGCCTTGACCTCCTCCTGCGGAATGCCCTCGCACTCCATGTCGACCTTGACGCGGACGTCGGTGAAGCCGACCGGCTTCTCGCTGACGTCGCCGGTGCCCCAGACTGCGGTGATGTTGAGATCGCCCTCGAGCTCCAGCTCGAGCTTGTTGACGATCCAGCCGCGATGCACCGCATTGGCATGCAGGCCGACGGCCAGGCAGGAGCCGAGCGCGGCGAGCGAGGCTTCCGACGGATTTGGCGCGGTGTCGTCACCGAGCAGCCCCGGCGGCTCGTCGACGATGTAGGGCGCGAGGTTGCGGATGTAGTTGGCGTGACGAAACTTGCCCTCGGCGACGGTCTTGCACTTCAGGGTCTTGATGACCTTGGGGTTGGCCTTGCCGTTGACGATGAGCTGTTCAAGCCCGTTCTTGTCGATGGGTGCGAGGCAGCCCGTCAGCGCCGTCTTCTGAACCACAGCGGTCATCTCATTTCTCTCCCTGGGATGAGGATACCGAACGGTCTGTATCCTGCACGAAGCGTGCCAGAGAGGCCGAAAATCAAAAGCCGGAGTGATCCTCGCGGCTTACGCGGTCATCGCGGCAAGTGGCGAGCCGCTGCGTCCCCTCCGCTGCCCAAGCGCAGTGCAGAATGCCGCCTTCGGAGATCAAATTGAGCGCAACGCTGCCTCGAGCACATCAGCAGTCTTGCTGACTCACGCGCACAGCGATTAAGCTTGCACGCATGGCAAAGTCAGTTGCGGGCAAACAAACCGGCAAGAAGCAGGCGATCGCGAGGACGATCTCGGCTGGCGATGACGAATCCGCGCGCGGCCGTCTGCTCGGCGCCGCCACGCGGCTGTTCTGCAAGAACGGCATCAATGCCACCGGGATCGATGCGATCATCAGCGAGGCCGGCACCGCGAAGACCACGCTCTACAAGCTGTTCGGATCGAAGACCGCGCTGGTCACCGCCGTGCTGGAAAGCGAAGGCAAGCAGTGGCGCGAATGGTTCATCGCGGAAATGGAGAGCGGCGGCGGTGACGCCGAGACCAAGCTGGCACGCATCTTTCCGGCGCTGAAGAGCTGGTTCGGCGAGGAGCGCTTCTACGGCTGCCCCTTCATCAATGCGGTCGGCGAGCACGACAAGGACCAGAAGCAGTTTCGCACCATCGCAATGCGCCACAAGAAAGTGGTGCTGGCGCATATCGAGAAGCTCGCCCGTGAGATGGGCGCTGCCGAGCCGGAGAGCTTCTCGCATCAGCTTGCACTGCTGATCGACGGCGCGATCGTGGCGGCGATGGTGTCGCGCAATCCCGAGGTCGCGGACACCGCCGGGCTGGCGGCGAAGGCGCTGATCGAGCCGGCGAAGCTGAAGGCGGGCCAGCGCAACAGCAAGGCGGCGGGCCCGCAGCTCGCTGCGGTCTGAGCCGCCCTGCCCCGCGAACCGAGCGACAGAACTAGCGGAAATACTCCGTCACCAGCTTCAGGTCCGCCTGGTCTGCGCCCGCGCCGTTGAGGCTCGCATCGATGACGCGGCGGCAGGCGGCCACCGCAGCCTCATCGCCGAGCTCGTTGGCCGCTTCGAGCACGTGCCAGGCCGCATCGACCGCCGCGCGGTCCGCAGGCGCCTCGCGATGGCCGAGCCGTTGCTCTCTGCGAAGAGGAAGTCCCATACCCTTCATCCGCGATCACCTCCATCCGTCGCTGCAGGTTCAATAGGCCACGGCGCGCGGCGCGGATGCCTTGCCGCCTTTGCCTGGATTCTTGCGGGACTGATAGAATTCGAGCACGCTGCGCGATGTCAGCGACTGGAGCTTGGCATAGTCACGCTCCAGCTCCTGCAACTCGCCGGCCGTGATGCGGTGGTCGCGGGCGCCGAGGAACGCGAGCGCCATCATCGTATCCCAGGTAAAGCCAAGCGCCTTGGCGAGCATCAGCAGCATCTCGCGGTTGCGGTCGAACAAGGCACGCTCGACGACGTCGACCGGCAATCCCGACAGCAGCGCGAGGCCGATCGTCACCTCCTCGACCTTGTGCGCGGTCGCATAGCCGGCGATGGTGCTCTCGTGCAGATTGCCGAGGCGGTGCTGGATCGTCACGGTCCGCTTGGCGACGAAGTAGTTGCGCGAGCCGGGTCCGAACTTCGACTGCAGGTCGCCGGCGATGTTGGCGACCGAGCTGTTGATCTCGCCGAGCAGTTCGGGGCGCTCGCTGGCCAGCCGCTTGCCGACATCGTCCGAGGCCTTGGCGATGAGTTGCTGGAACAGATGGCGGGGGATGTCGAGCCGGCGGCCGAGATGCTCGGCGAGAATCGAGTCGTTCTCGGCCCGCTTGACCATGTGCAGGAATCCGGCGCCGGAGAACTGGGCGCCCTGATTGCGCGCCACCGCCGTGGCGACGGCACGGTCGCCGCGCGTCGCCAGCACGTCGGTCACGGCGGGGCTCAACGTCTTTCGTTCGGCGATCGCGAGCAGATGGTCCTGGCTCTTGGTGCTGGCGTTCTCGACCAGCGTGGCGTCATCGAGCCGCTCGGATTCGCGCAACACCGGGCCGGCGACCCAGATCTCGTCGTCGAAGGCGAGCTTGCGGATGACGCTGGCCGGCGAATATTCGATCCTGGCGAGGCGATCCGCGAGCTTGGCG
Source organism: Bradyrhizobium sp. SZCCHNS1050 (assembly GCF_032484785.1). Lineage (NCBI taxonomy): Bacteria > Pseudomonadati > Pseudomonadota > Alphaproteobacteria > Hyphomicrobiales > Nitrobacteraceae > Bradyrhizobium > Bradyrhizobium sp. SZCCHNS1050. The sequence goes on from NZ_JAUETR010000002.1 coordinate 1,634,196, forward strand.
CGCGCTTCGATCTCGATCTCGTCGGCGAGCCGGCCGATCACCTCGCCGAAGGTGGCGATCTCCTCCTCGCAGTAGCGCCCCGCGATCAGCAGGTCGGTCGCATGCCACAGCGCGCGCTCGCGGCTGTCCGCGGTCCCCCGCGCAATCGCATCCTCGAGGTCCCGCAACACGGATCTGGTTTCGTTCATGATGAAAGGCCGCACAGTTGCAACGATGAAAGGGCAATGCGCAGACCATACCGTTCGAACCCGAGCGTTCCGTAACCCGCCGCGTGCGGATTTGACCGGGCATTTTCACTCAAATGCGCACGCGCGCGTTAAGCATGCGGCCGGAGAACAGCTCGCTGCGGGATTGCCGTGCCTCTCCGCATGACTTTTACGGCATGATGCGGAGCGCGCGCGCCTCCGCCTCGGCGACCGAGCGTTCGCGCGATGTCAACGGACACTCGGCGAGAGCCCGGTCGATCAGTTGCATGGCGTCGCGCTCACGACTCTGGTCGAGCATCAGCTCGGCGGCGAAGAAGCTCGCCTCGCAACGCCGTGCCCGGCGCGTGACGGGAGCACCGCGGTCGGCCGCCGCAAGCACAGCCTCTGGCGTTTCCTGCCCGAGGAAGAGACGGACGATCGGGGCCGGCCATTTACCCATGTCGAGCCGCTTCGCGTGGTCGGCGAGCTCGCTCCCCAGCCCGGCACGGCGGCGCGCCAGATCCAGCCACAAGGCCGCCTCGGCATTGTGGGGATCGATCTCGCTGAGCCATCTGAAATCGTCCTGCGCCTCCTCCAGGAGACCGGCCTGGAAGCTTGCGATCCCCAGCGCGCGATAGGCCTGCGCGCGGTAGCCGTTGCGACCGAACGCCCGCCCGAAACCCGACCCCGGCTGCGGCTCGCTCTCGCGCAGATCAGGAGCGGCGCGATCGAATGCGGCAAGGAGACCAGCCGAGGACTGCTCGATGACGATCTTGTAGTCGTCGATCGCATGCTCGACATCTCCCTTGTGGAAGTAGGCGCCGGCGCGTGCGAAACGGGCTTCGATCACCTGCGGCGTCGCCGGCTTGCCGCGCTCGATCACGACAGTGCAGCCGGCGATGCGCTCGTCGGCACCGAGATCGGCCGCCGTCGTGCACCGCTTCGGTGCCGCCGGTTCGGCGCTTGCCGACAAGCCGAAGATCGAGCCGATGATCAACGCACAACACAGAATCGAGCGCCATCGTCGCGTAGCCATGAATGCCCCCTTAGGTCTTGCTCTTGGTGCTGCGATCTAACCAGAACCGATTGGGAGAACCACAATCTGGAATTGCGTTCACAAATCATCGTTCAGCCGGTGTAAACGAGATCGCAGACTCGGGGCCTGCCGGGCGCGGATGAGTTGCGAGGGCCGCGCATGCCACGCGGCAACTCAATCGACGCTTGCGCGTGATGAACGGACGCGCGAAGCCATTGATAGCCGCCACGCGGCTCGCGATGCGACCGTCGGCGACTACTTGGCTGCGGCGATCACCGCCTGCAGCCGCACCAGCTCGGCCTCCAGATTCGCCTCGACATCCGCCGCCTTCACCTCGGTGACGCGATAGTCGCGGCTTTCCAGCCACGCCCGCCTTGCGCTGCGATCAGCGACGACGCCTTCGCTCTCGTCGGGGCCGACCAGCTCGATGGCGAGGCGGTGGATGAAGGAGACGAAGTCGGGGATGTGGCGGCCGACCGGGGTCTGGCGCTTGAACTGGCCGGCGAAGCGGCGGTCGCGCGACAGCGCGTGCCACAGCGCGCGCTCGGCGTCGGTCGGGTTGCGGCGGAGCAGCCGCGCCAGCCCGCGCAGCGAGCCGCGCGAATCCGGCAGGTTGGCCACCGTGCCCTGCTCGGCGATCAGCGCCCGCAGGCGCGTCGCCTGCTCGCTGTCGAGCACGCCGCCCTTGGCCGGCCCCTTGCGCCCCTCGGCGATCGCCATGACCACGCCGTGCAGGGTGTGGATGTCCTGCCGCGACGGCTCCATGCGGAAGAAGATGTTGCGCAGGTTGACCAGCATGGTCTCGCGCTTCTCGGCGGGCCGCAGGAATTCGACCCGGTCGAGCTCGCGCACCAGGTTCTCGAAGAACGCCTCCATCTGTCCCTGGCCGGCGCGCTCCGAGCGTTCGGGCATGGCGAAGGGCAGCGCGCCCGATGTCACCAGCTTGAACCATTCATAGCCCATCAGCAGCACCGCCTGGGCGAGGTTCAGCGAGGCAAAGCCGGGGTTGACCGGGTAGGTGATGATGCGGTTTGCGCGGGCGACCTCCTCGTTGGTGAGCCCCGCCCGCTCGCGGCCGAACAGGATGCCGGCCCGGCCGCCGGCGGCAATCTGGCCCTGCATCTCGCGGGCGGCCGCCTCTGGTCCCATCACCGGCTTGGCCTGGTCGTGGGCGCGGGCGGTGGTCGCGAACACCAGGTCGAGGTCGGCGATCGCCTCCGGCAGGGTGTCGAACAGTCGGACATGATCGATGATGTGGTCGGCCCCGGCCGCCGCCCGCTGGGCGGCGATGTTCGGCCAGCCGTCGCGCGGGTTGACCAGTCGCAGCTCCGACAACGCAAAATTGCCCATGGCGCGCGCGGCCATGCCGATGTTCTCGCCGAGCTGCGGCTCGACCAGGATCACCACTGGCCCTGCGATCTCCACGCCCGCCTTCGTCTTGTCGGTGCCCGACACGCTCAATCCTCGACTTCCAGATCCGGTTGAAGCGCCGATCGCGCCCTGCCCGCTCGTTGGCCCGGCCGATGAGAATTCTCAAGCAAAATAATCGGCTTACGCCTGAATTTTGCAGTTTGCGCGAAACGGCAGGCCGGCCCGCGGCCTGCCGTTGCCCACCGCATGAGCGGGCTGCGAAAATCAGCACCGGACGCATACCGGGTGCGCTTCCGCCCGCGGTGCAGCAGTGCTATGACGCGCTTGATTTCACAAGCGCTTTCCATTCCTGGCGCGCTGTTCCCAAGAAGGCCCCATCGATCATGGCAAAAATCAAGGTGACCAACCCGGTCGTCGAGCTCGACGGCGACGAGATGACCCGGATCATCTGGCAGTACATCAAGGACAAGCTGATCAACCCCTTCCTTGATATCGACCTGATGTATTTCGACCTGGGGATGGAAAGCCGCGACAAGACCAACGACCAGATCACGATCGATGCGGCCAACGCCATCAAGAAGGTCGGCGTCGGCGTGAAGTGCGCCACCATCACCCCGGACGAGGCCCGGGTGAAGGAGTTCGGCCTCAAGGAGATGTGGAAGTCGCCGAACGGCACCATCCGCAACATCCTCGGCGGCGTCGTGTTCCGCGAGCCGATCATCTGCAAGAACGTGCCGCGCCTCGTTCCCGGCTGGACCAAGCCGATCATCATCGGCCGCCACGCCTATGGCGACCAGTACCGCGCCACCGACTTCAAGTTCCCCGGCAAGGGCGTGCTGACGATGAAGTTCGTCGGCGACGACGGCACCGTGATCGAGAAGGAGGTCTTCAAGGCGCCCGGCGCCGGCGTCGCGATGGAGATGTACAACCTCGACGAGTCGATCTACGACTTCGCCCGCGCCTCGCTCAACATGGGCCTCGCCAAGAACTACTCGGTCTACCTGTCGACCAAGAACACCATCCTGAAGGTCTATGACGGCCGCTTCAAGGACATCTTCCAGGAGGTGTACGAGAAGGAGTTCAAGGACAAGTTCGAGGCCAAGAAGATCACCTATGAGCACCGCCTGATCGACGACATGGTCGCCGCGGCGCTGAAGTGGTCGGGCGGCTATGTCTGGGCCTGCAAGAACTATGACGGCGACGTGCAGTCCGACACCGTGGCGCAGGGCTACGGCTCGCTCGGCCTGATGACCTCGGTGCTGATGACCCCGGACGGCCAGACCGTCGAGGCCGAGGCGGCCCACGGCACGGTGACCCGCCACTTCCGCGAGCACCAGAAGGGCAAGGAGACCTCGACCAACTCGATCGCCTCGATCTTCGCCTGGACCCGCGGCCTGTCGCACCGCGCCAAGCTCGACAACAATGCCGAACTGGCGAAGTTCGCCGCCACCCTGGAGAAGGTCTGCGTCGACACCGTCGAGTCCGGCTACATGACCAAGGACCTCGCGCTCCTGGTCGGCGCCGATCAGCGCTGGCTCTCGACCACCGGCTTCCTCGACAAGATCGCCGAGAACCTGACCAAGGCGATGGCGGCGTAAGTTTCCCCACTTTCGCCTTCTGGTTTCGTCACCTATCAACGGGCCGCGCCACGAGCGTGGCCCGTTTCTGTTTCACTTCTGCTGTCGAGGAACCTGATCATGCGCTTGACCTCATCGCTCGCCCTGCTGTTGCTCGGGGCCCAGATCGGCTCCTCCTACGCTGCAGAGACCACGATTCCCGACGCGCTGATCGCCGCCGGCGAAAAGGCCGTACTGACGCTGCATGCCGAAGGCGCGCAGGTCTACGACTGCAAGACCGACAAGGACGGCAAGCTCGCCTGGACCTTTCGCGAACCGATCGCCAGTCTATTCGAGGACGGCAAGACCGTCGGTCGGCACTACGCCGGCCCGAGCTGGGAGCACCAGGACGGCTCGATCGTCGGCGGCCGCGTCCAGGGCACCGCCATCGGCGCCACCGACAACGACATCCCCTGGCTGAAGCTCGCCGTCGTCTCCCACCGCGGCAGCAAGGGCGTGCTGTCGGACGTCACCACCGTGCAGCGGATCAACACGTCGGGCGGCAAGCTGGAGGGCGCCTGCGAGACCGCCGGGCAACTCCGCAGCGTGGCCTATTCCGCGGACTACGTGTTCCTGCAGAAGCAGTAAGGCTGCTCACGCCTCGCGATAATCCAGCAGGATCAGCCCGACCAGCACGAAGGCCACCGGCCAGACCCAGGCGGCGGCGCGGCTGATGCGGCCGTCCAGGCGCAGCTCGAGCCAGCGCGCCCAGCCGGCGATGATGCCGCACAGCGCCAGCGGCGTGTGGCTCATCTCGATCAGGAGCTGATCCTTGATGTTGGCGATGGCGTGCGAATGGGTCAGCAGCAGCGCGCCGCCGGCGGCGACCGTCAGCGGAAACACCAGCGCCGCCCGCCCCGCCTGTTGCCCGCGCAGCCGCACCCGCCATTCGAACAGGCCGAACAGGACGATCAGCACCACGAACAGCCGGTGCTGCGCCACTTCGGGATCGCGCAGCGACGCGAAGAAGCCGATCGGGCCGAGCGGCCAGGCCATCTCGTCGGCGCGGAGAAACAGGAACGCCGCCATCACCAGGAACAGCAACGGCCAGTGCCGTGCCCAGCGTCCCCAGGCGAAGCGTTCGATCAGCGCGAGCAGCCCGATCAGCACGACGAAGATGCCGGCCCAATGGTGGTTGTATTCCGACCAGGCGATTTCGGCGGCGCTGCGCGGCAGGATCACGCCCTCGCCCGGCACGTAGGCTTGCGGCGCCGTCACGCGCTGCGCGTCGGCGGCGTCGATCCTCGCCTGCAACTGCGAGATCGTGAGCTGGTCGACCGAGGGGCTGGTCAGCCGCGGCCGTTGCGGCGCGGCGCGCTCGACGATCTCGGCCCAGTTCAGGCGGTCCTGGCTGAGGTCGATGCCCGGCGGCAGCGAGGTCAGCGAGCCCGCCGTCAGGAGCACCGTCAACCCGATGCCGAGTTCGACCTCGACGAAGCGCTTCATCCGCAGCAGCGGCGCTGCGGGATCACGGCGACGCAGGCGCTCCACGGCCAGGAAATTGCCCGCCCCGAGCGCGAGCAGCATCAGCAGCATCGCGACCTTGGCCGAGGTCATCACACCATAGGCCGTACCGTAGATCGCCGCGAACGAGCCGAGATAGGCGATCGCCATCACGATGCCGCCGAGCACGATCGCCGCCACCGAGACCATCGACATCAACGAGTAGCGCCGTCCGATTCTGCGCTGATCGTCATCCGCCTTGCAGCCGTTCAGCGCCATCATGAAATACGGCAGGCCGCCGATCCAGACGCCGGCGCCGAGCATGTGAAGGAAGTCGGCGGCGAGCAGCGGCCAGCGCACCTCGAGCCGGCTCGCCGCGTGCGTCAGGTTGAGCTGCAGCAGCAGCGCTGAGACGGCCAGCACGGTCAGCGTCAGGACGCGCCAGGCGGCCCAGCTGCCGGTCCGGGCGAGCACGGCGATGCCGAGCGCGCACGCGGCAACAGCCAGGCCGGAGCGTGCGAAATCCGCGCTCGCCGCCGCGCCGAGCGACAAATCGAGCGTCCCGATCAGCGCGCCCATGTTGACTGCGAGCGAAGCCAGCACGACCGCGAACCAGCCGAATGCGCTTCGGCGCAGGAAGCGCTGGCCGCGCTTCCCGACCACGATCGCGTCAGCGGACAGCCTTTGCTGTAGCGGGCGCAGCAGCAACAGCAGAAATGCCAAGCCGCCGATGGTGAAGGACTGTGCCAGCAGGGTCAGGCCTCGCAGCACCACCGAGAGATAGCCGAAGATGTCGAGCAACAGCGACACGGCTAGCGCACGTTGAAAGGAATGTCGCCGCGGGTGATGTGGCCATCGACGCTGAGCACCTGCCATTGCAGGTGCCAGGCGCCGGGGCTGAGCGCCTTGGCCTCGGCGTCGATCTCGTCGGCCGGCGCATCGACTGCCGGAGTAAGCGCCTGCTCGGCACCGTCGGGCGCGCGCAGCTTCAGCCGCGAGCGGGCGTGATCGATGCGGCTGTTGAAGCGCAGCCGGATCATTGTCGGCTGCGTCTCGATGGTCCCGCCCGCCGCGGGCTGCGACGAGACGATGACGGCATGAGCCGAGGCGGCGCCGGGAACGCCCAGAAGCAGCGCGGCAAGGGTCGGCAGATGGCGGAAGCGGATGACGGACGGCATGGGACGCGCGGGCGGCGGAGGCTGCGGCAGGAACGTTCGGGCTGGATCGGGACGAACAAAACTCGACCGTTCTAATCTAAGCGACCTTCCTGTTCCCCACGTAGCCACAAACGCGTGACCGGGGCCGGCCGGCACCTCCGGCAGCGGCACGAGGCCCCGGCCCTGCCCGCAGGGCATCCCGGAACAGCGAAATTTAGGGTCGAATCATCAAGCACTTCGCTGTATGCCTCGCCGCATCATTGCCGTCCGTCGGTTGTCGGGACCCTTCCGCCCGCGGACCAACATTGCCTGATCCCGAGGAACGCCTAAGGAAACCGTCATGCCCGCCTATCGCTCCCGAACCTCCACCCATGGCCGCAACATGGCCGGCGCCCGCGGCCTGTGGCGCGCCACCGGCATGACCAACGAGGATTTCGGCAAGCCGATCATCGCCGTCGTCAACTCCTTCACCCAGTTCGTGCCCGGCCATGTCCACCTCAAGGACCTCGGCCAGCTGGTCGCCCGCGAGATCGAGAAGGCCGGCGGCGTCGCCAAGGAGTTCAACACGATCGCTGTCGACGACGGCATCGCGATGGGCCATGACGGCATGCTCTACAGCCTGCCGTCGCGCGAGCTGATCGCCGACAGCGTCGAATACATGGTCAACGCGCACTGCGCCGACGCCATGGTCTGCATCTCCAACTGCGACAAGATCACGCCCGGCATGCTGATGGCCGCGATGCGCCTCAACATCCCCGCGGTGTTCGTCTCCGGCGGCCCGATGGAGGCCGGCAAGGTCAACATCGAAGGCAAGCTGCGCAAGGTCGACCTGATCGACGCGATGATCGTGGCCGCCGACGACAAGGTGTCGGATGCCGATGTCGAGGTGATGGAGCGCTCGGCCTGCCCGACCTGCGGCTCCTGCTCGGGCATGTTCACGGCGAATTCGATGAACTGCCTGACCGAGGCGCTCGGCCTGTCGCTGCCCGGCAACGGCTCGGTGCTGGCGACCCATGCCGACCGCCGCGGCCTGTTCGTCGAGGCCGGTCATCTCGTCGTCGACCTCGCCCGCCGCTATTACGAGCAGGACGATGCGTCCGTGCTCCCCCGCAACATCGCCAACTTCAAGGCGTTCGAGAACGCGATGAGCATGGACATCGCGATGGGCGGCTCGACCAACACCGTGCTGCATCTGCTCGCCGCCGCCCATGAGGGCGAGATCCCGTTCACCATGACCGACATCGATCGCCTCTCGCGCAAGGTCCCCTGCCTGTGCAAGGTCGCGCCGGCCGTGGCCGACGTGCACATGGAGGACGTGCATCGCGCCGGCGGCGTGATGGGCATCCTCGGCGAGCTCGCCCGCGCCGGCCTGCTGCACACCGAATTGCCGAGCGTGCATTCGGCCTCGCTGGCAGCAGCGCTGGAGCGCTGGGACATCCGCCAGACGTCGAGCGAGAGCGTGAAGAACTTCTACATGGCCGCCCCCGGCGGCGTGCCGACGCAGGTCGCGTTCAGCCAGGACCGCCGCTATCAGGAGCTCGATCTCGATCGCGAGAAGGGCTGCATCCGCGACCTCGCGCATGCCTATTCCAAGGATGGCGGCCTCGCGGTGCTGACCGGCAACATCGCGCGCGACGGCTGCATCGTGAAGACCGCGGGCGTCGATGCCTCGATCCTGAAGTTCTCGGGTCCTGCGCGCGTGATGGAGAGCCAGGACGCCGCGGTCGAAGCGATCCTGACCAACAAGATCAAGGCCGGCGACGTCGTCGTCATCATCTATGAGGGCCCGCGCGGCGGCCCGGGCATGCAGGAGATGCTGTATCCGACCAGCTATCTGAAGTCGAAGGGCCTCGGCAAGGCCTGTGCACTGATCACCGACGGCCGCTTCTCCGGCGGCACCTCGGGGCTGTCGATCGGCCACGTCTCGCCGGAAGCCGCCGAGGGCGGCCTGATCGGCCTGGTGCAGGACGGCGACCGCATCGAGATCGACATTCCCAGCCGCGCCATTCATCTCGCAGTGTCGGACGAGGAGCTCGCCAACCGCCGCGCCGCGATGGAGGCGAAGGGCGATCAAGCCTGGAAGCCAAAGACGCGCGCCCGCAAGGTCTCGACCGCGCTGAAGGCCTACGCCGCGTTCGCGTCGAGCGCCGCCAAGGGCGCGGTGCGGATCGTCAAGGAGTAAGACCGATCTGTTCGGTCGGCAGCACCGGTCCTTTCCGACCGGTTGCTGCGGCCGGCGGCCGCGGCCTCACCATAGACTTCCTCGTCTCGCTCTCGTCCTGCGAACAGCCATGCCGCACTTCGTTGTTGCCCACTGACGACAGCGGGTTCAGGCTCCCTTCATCGACAATGAGCGCGTCAGCCACAATGCACGCGCCAGGCCCTGGGAAGGATCGCCATGCTGAACCGCCGCAGCCTGCTGCTCGCCTCGCTTGCCGCCGGAGTGACGATGACCACGACAGCCGCCCGCGCCAAGCCGGCGCAACCTTCGACCCCGGTCGATTTCGACGTGCCGGCGCAAGCCTGCGACTGCCACACCCATATCCACGGTGATCCGAAACAATTCCCGTTTGCAGCGAACCGCGTCTACACGCCGGAGCCGGCCCTGCCCGAGGAGATGGCGGCGCTGCACAAGGCCCTGCACATCCAGCGCGTGGTGATCGTGACGCCAAGCGTCTACGGCACCGACAACTCCGCGACGCTGTACGGGATGAAGGCGCGCGGCAATGACGCGCGCGGCGTCGCCGTCATCGACGACAAGACCACCGAGGCGCAATTGGATGCCATGCATGCCGAGGGCTTCCGCGGCATCCGCCTCAATCTCGCGACCGGTGGCATCAATGACCCCAATGTCGGCCGCGCCCGCTTCCAGGCCGCGGTCGAGCGGATGAAGGCGCGGGGCTGGCACGTCCAGCTCTACACCAACACGGCGATGATCGCGGCCATCAAGGACCTCGTGATGCAATCGCCCGTGCCGGCCGTGTTCGACCATTTCGGCGGCGCGCAGGCCGATCTCGGCCTCGGGCAGCCGGGCTTTGCCGATCTGGTCGAGCTCGTCCGCAGCGGCAAGGCCTATGTGAAGATCTCCGGCGCCTACCGCGCCTCGACCCGCGGTCCCGACTACACCGATGTGATCCCGTTCGCGAAGGCCCTGATCGAAGCCAACCCGGACCGCATCGTCTGGGGCACCGACTGGCCCCACCCGGATTCGTCGCCGCATCCCGAATTGAAGGTCACGGATATCAGGCCCTTCTATCCCATCGACGACGGCCGCCTGATGAACCAGCTCCCGGTCTGGGCGCCGGACGCCGCGGTCCGCGAGAAGATCCTGGTCGATAATCCGGCGAAGCTGTACGGGTTTTGATGGCGTTGTTAGTCCGTAGGGCGGGTTAGCGCAGCGTAACCCGCCGCACGATGCTACGCCGCCCTGAAGGCCTACGCCGCGTTCGCCTCAAGCGCCGGTGAGGGATTGAGCCTTTAGCCCGCAGGACGGACAAGGCATCTGCCTTCGCTCGACAGAGCGAAGGAAGATGCGTGCCTGCCGTCCTACTATGAGGTCGATTACTACGACCGACGGGCGGTGGGCACGGCGCGTCCGCTGACACTCCGCACCAGCCTTTTACTCAATCTGAAATTGCACTCCACTCGTGATGGTTGATTCAGATCAACGCCCGATCTAGCGCCGTGCCGATACTGCGTCAGAATAGGGCCGCACGTGTGCCGGCGGTCACGCCGGCCCGCATGGATGGGAGACGATCATGTCACAAGAGCCGCTCCTCGACGAGCCGCGCCTCGCCTACCAGATCATCGTCACTGCGCCGGGCACGAGATCGCAGAACTGGCACGGCGTGCTGTACGATCAGAAAGGCGAGCCCATGACGATCGCCGCCGGCGCGACGGTCAAGACCGGCGTCGGCGTATTCGTCGGCGTCCCCGAGGACCGTCCTTTCCATCCCTTTGGTGCGATCCACGCCGACACCATCGCCTGGATGAAGACGGCGCAGGGCAACGTCATCATGGACACCGAGCCCTGGGCCTACCGGCTTCATGTCGGCGCGGAAGGCTCCAAGAACGAAGGCTGGCAGGGCGAGTTGCTGCATGGTCGGGGTGTGGTCGGGCCCCAGCCCGGCAAGTTTGAAACGCCGATGGGACCGTTCATCTGGTTGGAACGGACTCACCCCTGGGGCCTCGGCGGCTGGTTCCACGCATCCTGGTCGGCGGCCCAACGACAGGCACCGGCCAAACAAAGCGGCGCGGCCTGAGACGCGCGCGGTCGTCGCGCCTGGGTTTCCATCTGACGGCCCAATCCGCCGGCTCAGAACTTGTATGTGGGCAGGTCGTTCGCGCGCCTCTGCCTCATCTACGTACTATGGTTGTGGCCCAGCGAGCTTCGGTGTCGTTGTCCGAAGCTCCAATGCTCCCGCTCCGGCTTCGCGGAACGACACCAGCCGGCGCTGCGACTCGTCCCACAGCACCAGCCGGACGCAGCGCAGGCTCTCGGGCAGCGTGATGCGGCCGATCTCGCGCAGCTCGGGATGATCGCGCAGCACCACCGGCAGCCTGTAATAGGGAATCCGGCTCGAGAGATGGTGGACGTGGTGGATGCCGATATTGGCGGTGAGCCAGTGCAGCCATGCCGGCAGGTCGTAATGTGAGCTGCCGTAGAGCGCGGCCTGCTGCTGCGTCCAGCGCTCGCTCCGCTCCCAGACGGTGTGCTCGAACTGATGCTGGACATAGAACAGCCACACCCCGGCCATGGCGGCGAGCAGCATGATCGGGAGATGCACGACCAGGAACGCCTGGATGCCGATCAGCCACACCAGCCCGGCGACGATCAGGGCGATGCCGAAATTGGTCGCCATCGTGCTGACCCAGGGCGACCAGCCGGCGCGCATGAGGCCGAACGGCAGGCGGTGCTGCAGGAAGAACAGGTAGGCGGGTCCTGCGACGAACATGACCAGCGGGTGGCGGTACAGCCGGTAGCGCAGACGGCCCCAGGTCGATCGCGCCTGATATTCCCGCACCGTCAACGTATCGATGTCGCCGATGCCGCGCCTGTCGAGGTTGCCGCTGCTGGCGTGGTGGATCGCGTGGGTGCGCCGCCACCAGTCGTAAGGTGTCAGGGTCAGCACGCCGAGGACGCGGCCGACCCAGTCGTTCGCCTGACGCCCGGCGAAGAAGGTGCCGTGGCCGCAATCGTGCTGGATCATGAACAGGCGCACCAGGAAGGCGCCAGCAGGAATCGCGATGAGCAACGACGCCCAGGCATGGCCGAGCGAGAATGTGAACCAGGCTGCCGCCCACAGCGCCACCAGCGGCACCGCCGTGATCACCAGCTCGGTGACGCTGCGGACGCGGTTTGGTGTGCGATAGCTGCTGAGAATCTGCATCCAGTAGCGGGCGTCGGCCGCCGCGCGGCCCTCGTCGTCGCCGGCGCGCGGCGTGGCGCGGTCCTTGGGCGGCACAGTCGCCGTCGCGACTGGCTGATCGAACTGCAATGTCGTCTCCACCTTGTGTTCTTGGCGATCGCGCATGGCGCGACCGCGGCCAAATGGACCCCTGCGCAGCGCCGAACGGGCTGCAGGAGTTCGAAATCACGAGCTTTCGTCGGTTTAACCGCCGTCGAAGCCAAATGGTTCATCGTGCGCCCCGCGATGAACCGCTCTGGACGAGAAAGTCTGGGATGCGGACGCCCGTCAGGAGACGGGTAAAGAGCGCGTGCGGCGGATCAATGGAACTTAACCCGTCGAACGCCTCATTGCTAGGAGAGGACGGGTTACGATCCGTTAATCCGCCCGATGAAATGCCGCTTCGATTGTGCACCGCGTTCCCTTCACCCCGTCCCGCGCGAGGCATCCTGCGCCACGGCCCCCTCGCGACGCGAGGTGGAGAAAATGTCCCAGATTGCGATGAACATTGCCGCGATCACGGGCCCGATGACGAACCCGTTGAGGCCGAATGCCTCGATCCCGCCCAATGTCGAAATCAGCACCACATAGTCGGGCATCTTGGTGTCCTGTCCGACCAGGATCGGACGCAGGACATTGTCGACGAGGCCGATGACGAGGGCGCCATAGGCGATCAGGACCACGCCCTGCCAGATCGATCCGGTGGCCAGGAGATAGAGCGCGACCGGAAACCAGACGAGGCCCGCTCCCACTGCCGGAAGCAGGGACAGGAAGGCCATCACGACCGCCCACAGCAGGGGCGCGTTGATGCCGAGAAACCAGAACATCAGGCCGCCCAGCGCGCCTTGCGCCAGAGCGACGAGCAGACTGCCCTTCACCGTCGCGCGGATGACCACCGTGAATTTGCGCAGCAGCGCATCGCGTTGCTCCGGGCGCAGGGGAATGGCGCTCTTGATGCGCTCCGATAGCGTCTCTTCGTCACGCAGCAGGAAGAACAGCAGATAGACCATGATGAACAGATTGACGAAGACCTCGAACGTCCCCTGTCCGATCACGAGCGCCTGGCTCGCAATGACCTCGCTGCCCTTCAGCAGGCCGGCCGACAGCTTGTCCTTCATTCCGGCGAGGCTGCCGAGCCCGAATCGGTTGAGCATATCGACCACCCATGTCGGAAGCGCGGCCAGCATCTTCCGAAAGTACTGTCCGATGTCGAGCTGACCGGACTGCATCTGTTTGTAGACTCCGGAGGCCTCCTGCGCCAGCGACGCCCCGATCAGTGACAGCGGAAGGATGACGATCACGACGAAGATCAACACCACGACGGCCGCCGCCAGGCCGTGTCGGCCGTGCATCGATCGCGACAGCCAGCGGTGCAGCGGAACGAAGACGATGACGCCGATGATGCCCCACAGAACCGCGCCGTAGAACGGCAGCAGGATCCACCCGAACATCAGCGATATCGCGACGAGCAAGAGAAGCAGGGCTCGGTCTTCGAGGCTACGCATCTGGCTTTCCTATCGGACCGGGACCGTGAGTTGGACCGTTCCTTCCTCCACGGCGGACGGTTTGCCGCCTGGTCGCGAGATGGTCAACGTTCGAATTCGACTTTGGCCCCCGCCACGACGCGATGTTGCCGGCGAAAACATGCTCCAGAATGCCGAATTTGTCTGCCGCTCCAGCAACAACGCCGATTTCAAGAGCCTGCGCGACAAATAAATCGCTTCTGAAAATCAGCAAACGAGCAGAGTTCTGGACGTCGACGAGCGCGCAAGCGGCTACGGCTCGTCGGAGGTGATCAGCAACGTCGGTTTTGCGCTCGGCAAAGCCGAAACCCTCGCCATCGTCGGCAAGAACGGCATGGGCAAGACCTCGCTGCTCAAGGCCATCGTCGGCTTCCCGCCGGCCTGGTGCGGCCGAGTGAAACTTGCAGGCAAGGACGTGACGCGAATAGCGCCGCATCTGAAGCGGAAGATGGGGCTGGTCTATGTTCCCCAGGAACATGCGCTGTTCCAGGACCTGTCGGTCCGCGACAATCTCAGACTTGGCGTGCTCACGGACGGTGACATGAGCGCGCGTTTCGAGCAGGTCGGAGGCTGGTTTCCGGTGCTGACCAGGCGGCTGAGCCAGCGGGCCGGCACGCTGTCCGGCGGCGAGCAGAAGATGCTGATCGTGGCGCGCGCGCTGATGGCGAAGCCCGACGTGCTGCTGCTCGACGAGGTCACGGAAGGTCTGCAGCCGTCCGTCGTCGACCGGCTGTCCGAGGTGCTGGTGCGCGTCCGGCGCGAGATCGGCACCTCCATGATCGTGGTCGAGCAGCATCTGCCATTCGCGCTCTCGATCAGCGACAGATACCTCGTGTTCAAGCGCGGCGAGATCGTCGATGCCGCCGCGGTCGATCGTGACTCCGCCGCGCGCATCGACGAGCACATGCGCATCTAGCGGACCCGTCGCCGCGAGAACAGCGAGATCAGGACCGGCAGCGTGATGAGGATGACCACCGGCGCCAGCATCATGCCGGTGACCACGACGATCGCGAGCGGCTTCTGCACCTGCGAGCCGATGCCGGTCGACACCGCGGCCGGCATCAGCCCGATGCCGGCGACGACGCAGGTCATCAGCACCGGACGAAGCTGCAATTCGCCGGTGCGGATGACCGCCTCGATGCGGTCGACGCCCTCGTCGATCAGCTGGTTGAACTGCGAAAGGATGATGATGCCGTCCATCACGGCGATGCCGAACAGCGCGATGAAGCCGATCGCCGCGGACACGCTGAACGGAATGCCGGTCAAAACGAGGCCGACCACGCCACCGAAGATCGCCATCGGGATCACGCTCATGGCGAGCAAGGTGTCGGCCATCGAGCCGAAATTGAACCACAGGAGCACGCCGATCAGCGCGAGGCTGATCGGCACCACGATCGACAGCCGTTTGATCGCGTCCTGGAGATTGCCGAACTCGCCGACCCACTCGACGCGCGAGCCCGGCGGCAGCTGCACCTGCTCGGCGACCTTCTGCTGCGCCTCCTGGATCGCGCTGCCGAGGTCGCGCTCGCGCACCGAGAACTTGATCGGCAGATAGCGCTCCTGCTGCTCGCGATAGATATAGGCTGCGCCCGAGACCAGCTTGATGGTCGCGACCTCGCTCAGAGGAATCTGGGTGATGCCGTTCGGCCCCTGCGCGCCGATGCGCAAATTCTCGATCGCCTCCGCGCTCTTGCGATATTCCGGCGCCAGACGAACGATGATCGGGAAATGCCGGTCGGAGCCGGGCTCGTAGAGATCGCCCGCAGTGTCGCCGCCGATCGCCACCTTGATGGTGGCGTTGATGTCACCGGGCGCCAGCCCGTAGCGCGCAGCCTTGGCCCGATCGATGTCGATCTGCACCGTCGGCTGGCCGAGCGAGGTGAACACCGCAAGATCGGTGACGCCCTGCACCGTCGACAGCACCTGCTTGATCTTGTTGGCGGTGTCCGTCAGCGCCTGCAGATCATTGCCATAGAGCTTGATCGAGTTCTCGCCCTTCACGCCGGACACGGCTTCCGAGACGTTGTCCTGCAGATATTGCGAGAAGTTGAACTCGACGCCGGGAAAGCGGTCGTCGAGCTGCTTCAAGAGCTCCGCGGTGAGCTGGTCCTTGTCCTTGGTGCCGGGCCAGTCCTTGACCGGCTTCAGCGGCGCGAAGAACTCGGCATTGAAGAAGCCGGCCGCGTCCGTGCCATCGTCGGGACGGCCGTGCTGCGAGACCACCGCCTCGACCTCGGGCCGCGCGCGGATGATCTTGCGCATCTCGTTGACATAGGCATTGCCCTCCTGCAGCGAGATCGTCGGCGGCAGGGTCGCGCGGATCCAGAGATTGCCCTCCTCCAGCTTGGGCAGGAATTCGAGCCCGAGCAGCCGGCCGACCACCGCGGTCAGCAGCACGAGACCGATCGCGCCGGTCATCACCAGATTGCGGTTGCCCACCGCCCAGCGCAGCACCGGCGAATAGATCGCGTGCAGCAGCCGCATCAGCCGGGTCTCGGTCTCCTCGACATGTGCCGGCAGGATGATCGCGCTCAGCGCCGGCGTCACGGTGAAGGTCGCAAGCAGACCGCCGGCGAGCGCATAGGCATAGGTGCGCGCCATCGGCCCGAAGATGTTGCCCTCGACGCCGCTCAGGGTGAACAGCGGCAGGAAGGCGGCGATGATGATCGCCGCGGCAAAGAAGATCGAGCGCGACACGTCGGCAGCCGCCGACAGGATCGCGTGGCTCTTCATGCCCATCATCGTCTCCGGCGAGATGTGGCTCTCCTCGGCCTCGGACAATGGCGTGGTTTGCGTCAGCCGGCGGAAGATCGCCTCGACCATGATGACGGTGGCATCGACGATCAGGCCGAAATCGATCGCGCCGACCGACAGCAGGTTGGCGGACTCGCCGCGCAGCACCAGGATGATGACGGCGAAGAACAACGCAAACGGAATCGTGGCGCCGACGATCAGCGCGCTGCGCAGATTGCCGAGAAACACCCACTGCAGCAGCACGATCAGGCCGATGCCGACCACCATGTTGTGGAGCACAGTGTGCGTCGTGGTATCGATCAGGTCCTTGCGGTCGTAGATGCGCTCGATCCGCACGCCGGGCGGCAGGATGCTGGAGCTGTTGATCTGGTCGACCAGTTGCTCGACCCGCGCGATGGTCGGCGAGCTCTGCTCGCCGCGCCGCATCAGCACGATGCCCTGGACGATGTCGTCGTTGTTGTTGAGGCCGGCGATACCGAGCCGTGGCTTCTCCGCCACCGTGACATTGGCGACGTCCTTCACCAGCACCGGATTGCCGCCGCTCTGCGACACCATGGTGCTGGCAAGGTCCTCCATCGAGCGGATCAGGCCGACGCCGCGCACGACCGCCGACTGCGTGCCGATCTCGACCGTGTTGCCGCCGACATTGATGTTGGAGTTGCCGACCGCCTGCAGGAGCTGCGGCAGGGTCAGGCCGTTGGCGACCAGCTTGTTGAAGTCGACCTGGATCTCATAGGTCTTGGTCTTGCCGCCCCAGCCGGTAACGTCGATGACACCCGGCACGGCGCGGAAGCGCCGCTGCAGCACCCAGTCCTGCAAGGTCTTGAGGTCGAGCACGCTGTAGCCGGGCGGACCGCGCAGCCGGTAGCGATAGATCTCGCCGACCGCGCTCAAGGGCGAGATTTGCGGCGTGACGTTGCCGGGCAGCGGCGACAATTGCGACAGGCGGTTCAGCACCTGCTGCAGGGCCTCGTCGTAGGTGTAGTCGAACGAGAACTGCAGCTTGACGTCGGACAGGCCGTACAGCGAGATCGTCCGAATGGTGCGCAGGTTCTTGATGCCGGCGACCTGGGTCTCGATCGGGATCGTGATGTAACGCTCGATCTCCTCGGCCGAGAGGCCGGGGCTCTGCGTCACGATGTCGACCATCGGCGGGGTCGGATCGGGATAGGCCTCGATGTTGAGCTGGCGGAATGCGATCAGACCCCCGATCAGGACGGCGACGAACATTCCGACCATCAGGAAGCGCCGCTGAACGGCGATGGCGACGAGACGGTCCATTCAGATCGGCACTTTCAGGAAGGCATGCAGGAGAAGCGCATCTCAGCTGCCCGAGGCTGCGCGATCGATGAACAGGCTGCCCTTGGTGACGATCTGCTCGCCCGCGCTCAGATTGCTTTCGACCGCGACCTGGTCGCCGTTGATCAAACCGGTCTTGATCTTGCGCAGCTCGATCGACTTGTCGGGACGGGCGACCCAGACGCGGACCTGATTGCCTTCGTAGATCAGTGCCTGGCGGGGCACCGCGACCGCGGGCTGTTCGCCCGGCGAATAGATCGTCACATTGGCGAACATCTCGGGCTTCAGCAGGCCATCCTTGTTGTCGATGGTCGCGCGGACGAGCAGCCTGCGGCTCGCCGGATCGATCGAAGCGGCGACGTAGTTGATGCTGGCCTTGAGCGGTCGGCCGGGCAGCGCCAGCACGTTGACGAGAATCTCCTCGCCGATGTTCACCAGCGCCGCGTCGCTCTCGCGGACGAACGCCGTGAGCCAGACGGTGGAGAGATCGCCGATCACGAAGACCGGGTCGCTCGCGCCGGAGTTGACATATTGTCCGGGGCCGACCTTGCGCTGCACGACCGTACCGGTGATCGGCGAGTAGATCGTGATCTCGCGGTCGATCACGCCCTTGCTCTGAAAATCGGTGATCGCAGCATCCGTGAAGCCGAGGATGCGCAGCTTGTTGCGCGCCGCCTCCAGGGCCGTTTGTGACGACCGCATGTCGTTCTGGGCCTGAACGGAGGTCGCCTCCGCCTGCTGAAAATCCTTCAGCGGGATCGCCCGGCCTTCGAACAGGTCCTTGGCGCGCTTGTACTGGATGTCGGCGAGGTCGAGCGCGGACTTCGCCTTGTTCATCGCGGTGATGGCGGCGATGAAATCGTTCTGGGCCTGCACGGTGTCGGCGGCCTCGATCACGAACAGCGGCTGGCCCTGGCGCACCGTCTCACCCGGGCGCGCCAGCAGCTTGGTCACGCGGCCGGCATAGGGCGAGAAAACCGGTGTCGAGCGATCCTCGTCGACGGCAACCTTGCCCTCGGTAATATGCTCGGCACGAAATATCTTCTCACACACCGGCTCGATCGTCAGCGTCGACCATTCCGCTGCCGACGGCGTAAAGGTGGTGCCGTTGCGTTTGGACTGGCTGGAGAGCTCGATATTGTCTTTCGCAGCCGTCTCCGACCGGACTTGCATGTAGCCATAGCCGCCCGCGCCGGCCATCGCCAGGGCAGCAAGGCCGATCAGCAGCCGCTTGGTGCTGAGCATCTGGGGGGATGGGTTCATGTCAGACGCCATGGCTGGTCAGATCGGCTCGCGTGATCGGTCGACGATTCCGGCTCTGGCGGTCTCATCGTCGCGCTAATAGTGCGGAACTGGAGCTTTAAACAACCTAAAAATCGCCCAACCCGCCTCTGTTTTGCTTTAAAAATTTGAAAGTTGAACGACAGCCGTTCAGCTTGCATTCAGTTGGTTTTGGACAATGGCGCTTTTCTTCGCGACGCACCATGACGTCGTCTGAGCGTAGGGGATCGCCGGGACGATGTCCCGACTTCACAAGCCAACCTCTGCGGGTACGCGCCTACCCCCGGCGTCGGAGCCATGTTTCACACGTGCGCGGCGGGTCTGACCGGTCCTGGTGCGAGAGAGATGGTGACACGGTTCGTCGCGGGTCTCCGAGATTCATCAATTGCGCAATGAACATTGGAACGCCGTCTCGCGGCGCGGATGCGTCCGAGTTGTGCTGACCGTTTCACCCTCTCGTGAGGAGGGCGCAGGGAAGGCCAGGCGCCGACTGACGCCTGCGGCCCGCCTGCGAAAAGAATGCAGGCGGCAGGTACCACAGGTGCAGCCGAGATCACCCGGCCTTCCCTGCGCGACGGTTTTTCACGCTTATACGCAGTCTCCCTGGTGCGCCGGGCTTTTTGGCCACCATCATCCGCGCGGCGCGCCAGCGCCGTCGCGAACTTGACACCAGCATCGGGGTGCCAGGACGCTGCGACTTCACGTCCGCGCCATGCCGTTCGTCGGCGTGCACGACGCACGCTGCGGCACAAACACGGCCATCGCTCCCCGCCCCGCGTGTCGTGACGATCGCGCGCAACGCCCCTTCATGGAGCGGGATGCGCGGAATAAAGCATGATTTCTGAAAAAAAGAAAGTGAAATTTTTAGGCGGGTGTTGAAATGTCGTGGGATGTTTGGATCGCGTCGCTACGCTTGCGATGATAGTGAGCGTCGTACTCGCGGCCAGTAGGCACGTCGCGACGAGCGATGCGCGGCGCGTCTTTGCCCACTCTACGAATTCACACTCCCTCAATGGAAATCCCGCGAGCGCGGCAGGATGCGGACGTTGCGGGGGTGGCTGACGCGCTGGGAGGGAGTGTCGGGATGATCGCGGCGGTCGTCGTTGAGCGGCTCGGCGGGCATCGGGCCGTGTGGCACGGCGCCGAGGCGGTCGTCCGACAGCAGCGCGAGATCGGCGCTGCGGTCGACCAGGCGCTCGGCGACGAGATGGACCACCTTCTCCGGGCTGCTCTGGATGCGGCCTTCGACCAGCACCAGGCGCGCGCCCATCACCTCCTTGCGGAAGGTCTCCATCACCTTCGGCCACACCACGATGTTGGCGATGCCGGTCTCGTCCTCCAGGGTCATGAACACGACGCCCTTGGCGCTGCCCGGCCGCTGCCGCACCAGCACCACGCCGGCGCACCGGACGCGACGGCGGTCGTTGGCATCATTGACGTCGCGGCAGGCCATCACGCCTTCGGCAGCGAAACGCTCGCGCAGGAACTCCATCGGGTGCCCCTTCAACGACAGGCGGATGGTCTGATAGTCCGCGACGACGTGCTCCGGTAGAGGCATCTCGGGCAGCGGCCTGGCGCCCTCGTCCGGCTGCTCGCGGGCGATGGCAGCCTCGAACAGCGGCAGCGGCACGTCGTCGGGCAGCCGGCGCACGGCCCAGAGCGCGGCGCGACGGTCGAGCCCGAGCGAGCGGAACGCATCCGCATCGGCCAGCAGCAGCAGCGCGCGCTTGGGCAGAGCGGTGTCGCGAGCGAAGTCTTCCAGCGAGGTGAAGGGGCCGCGGCCGCGCGCCCGGATGATGCGGTCGGCCCAGTCGTCCTCGCGGTCGAAGATGTCGGCTTGTGTCTCGTTATCGTTGCGGGGCGATGCGTTTGCATGCTCTCCAAATGCACCAAGCGTTTGCGAGTTAGAAACAACTCCACCCACGCCGTCATTCCGGGGCGCCCGGAGGGCGAGCCCGGAATCCATAACCACGATCGGGAGAATGGATTCCGGGCTCGCGCTGCGCGCGCCCCGGAATGAC